>CAMARL010000006.1 GCA_945860325.1 Spirosoma fluviale
CTCATTGGCTATAATTACTTAGGTGTTAGAGAATATCCATCCGTGGACCCTCCGGTTGTCAACGTCCAAACTAGTTATACGGGGGCCAATGCTGATATTATTGAATCTCAAATTACGGAACCCTTAGAAGAGTCCATTAATGGAATTGCCGGTATTCGAACATTGACCAGTTCGAGTAGGGATGGGCGATCAAGTATCACAGTCGAGTTTGACCTAGCAGTTAATATTGAAGATGCGGCAAATGATGTGCGTGACCGTGTTTCTAGATCTATGGCTGTATTGCCAAAAGATGTGGATCCACCTGTAATTACAAAATCAGATGCCGATTCAGGACCTATTTATTTTTTATATTTATCGTCAAAAACAAGAAATCTTTTAAATTTAAATGAAATCGCCACCCGAAATGTAAAAGAGAAATTACAAACGATTCCAGGAGTAAGCTCGGTTCAAATGTGGGGGGAGAAAAAATATGCGATGCGTTTGAACATTGATCCAGATCGTTTAGCTTCTTTTCGATTAACGGCCCCAGATATTGCATCGGCTTTGACCAAACAAAATATCGAATTGCCATCAGGCAGTATTGAGGGCGCGAATACGGAACTAACGGTTAGAACTCAGGGAAGATTAACAACGGTGGAAGATTTCGAAAATTTAATCATTAAAGAAGAAGGGGATCGATCAGTGAAATTTTCAGATGTAGGGAATGTTGTTCTATCCTCTGAGAATGAAAAGACGATGTTTAAACGAGATAATGTCCCGATGATTTCGATTGCGGTAATTCCTCAGCCAGGTTCAAACCAAATTGAAATTGTCAATGCGATTCGAAAGAAATTGGTTCAGATTCAAACGACTGTGCCCAATGATGTCTTGCTAAAAGAAGGCTTTGACAACACGCGATATGTAAGAAGGTCCATTGTAGAGGTAGAAGAAACGATATTAACCGCTATTTTGCTAGTTACACTTATTATATTTTTGTTCTTAAGAGACTGGCGTTCGACCATCATCCCATTGACAGCCATTCCTGTGAGTTTAATTGGGGTATTCTTCTTTATGTATTTGGTAGGCTTTTCGATCAATGTACTAACATTATTAGGCATTGTATTGTCTATCGGATTAGTTGTGGATGACGCCATTGTTGTTTTGGAGAATATTTACTCCAAAATTGAAGAAGGCTTAAGTCCATGGAAAGCGGCACAAGAAGGATCCAAGGAAATTTACTTTGCTGTTATTTCGACCACGGTTACATTGGTCGCTGTATTTTTGCCGGTGATATTCTTACAAGGAATTACGGGCCGATTATTTCGGGAGTTTGGAATCGTTGTCGCCGGATCCGTTATAATATCCGCCTTTGTTTCATTGACATTAACCCCAATGTTAGGTTCAAGACTTTTAAAAGGGGGACATTCAAAGCCATGGTTTTACCGTGTGACAGAACCATTTTTTGTTTGGTTAAATCGTGCATATGAGAGCTCCTTAAATTCATTTTTAAGTGCTCGTTGGCTTGCATGGATTTTAATAGTTTCGCTCTTTGGAATTATTTATGCGTTATTTAAAACAGGTGCAATCCCATCTGAGTTAGCTCCCTTGGAAGATCGAGGAATGTTGAGAATTAATGCAACAGCTCCAGAAGGCGTTACTTATGAATATATGCTAAATTATACAGATGAAATGTCCAATTTTTTAATGAAGGCCATTCCTGATAATGAAAGAAAAAATATATTTGCCTACACGTCTCCTCCATTTGGTAGTGGAGGATCTAATACAGGAAGTATGCGTATTATGCTGACCGATCCACAAAACAGGAGATCCCAACAAGCAATCGCTGAAGAGTTGCAGCCTAAGATTAAAAAGTTTACAGGGGCGAAAGCCGTTTTAATTCAAGATCCTACCCTATCCACGGGACAACGTGGGGGTGGTGGATTGCCAATTGCATTTGTCGTTCAGGCACCCAATTTTGAAAAACTGAAAAAGATGATGCCTGTGTTCTTAGCAAAGGTGAGGGAATCCCCTAAGTTTGAGAATTCGGATGTCAATTTGAAGTTTACGAAACCTGAATTGCGTTTAGAAATTGATCGTGCCAAAGCACAAAATTTAGGAATATCGATTCAAGATGTGGCCCAAACGCTTCAATTAGGCCTCTCTGGAAGAAGATTTGGCTATTTTGTAATGGATGGAAAGCAATATCAAATCATTGGTCAAATCAATCGGGATTTAAGAAATGATGTGAAAGACTTAAAATCCTTGTATGTTAAAAACAATCGCGGAGATTTAATTCAGTTGGACAACTTGGTTAAAATAACGGAACAAAGCACACCGCCCCAACTATATCGCTATAATCGCTATGTTGCCGCTACGGTTCAGGCGCAAATGGCTAAAGGTGTAACGATGGGAGAGGCATTAAATGAGATGGATAAATTAGCAAAAGAAACATTTGATGTTTCTTTTTCTACCGCATATGACGGACAAAGTAAGGAATTTAAAGAATCGAGTTCGTCTTTATTATTCGCATTTGCGCTGGCAATCTTATTGATTTATTTGATTTTATCGGCCCAGTTTGAAAGTTTCGTAGATCCCCTGATTATTTTATTTACGGTTCCATTAGCGGTTGCCGGTGCGTTATTAACGTTATGGGATTTCAGCCAAACACTTAATATTTTCTCGCAAATCGGAATTATTGTGTTAATAGGCCTCGTGACCAAAAATGGAATTTTAATTGTGGAATTTGCCAATCAGAAAAAAGAAACAGGTTTATCTAAATTAGAAGCTGTAAAGGTTGCTGCTGCTGCCAGATTTAGACCTATCGTCATGACATCTCTATGTACTATTTTGGGTATTTTACCTATAGCCTTAGCCTTAGGTTCAGGAGCAAAAAGTAGGGTTTCGATGGGTATAGCGGTTGTAGGAGGTATGTTGTTTTCAACGACATTAACCTTGTATATCATACCAGCCATCTATAGTTTTATGTCGAGTAATTTCAAGAAATCAAAAGAAGAGGTTACGGAAGAAGCCACTCATGTCATTGGATAAGGAAGTATTTTGGATGCAACGAGCCCTAGATTTAGCAAATATGGGTTCAGGGTTCGTTGCTCCTAACCCTTTAGTAGGTTGTGTCATTGTAAAAAATGACAGCATCATCGGGGAAGGTTTTCACAAAAAATATGGCGAGGCGCACGCCGAAGTCAATGCCATCAATTCGCTTGTTGATCCCTCAGATATCGTAGGCTCTACGATCTATGTGAATTTAGAACCTTGCTCACATCATGGCAAAACTCCTCCATGTGCTGATTTATTAATCAAAAGTAGGGTGAAGCGCGTGGTCATTTGCAATATCGATCCTAATCCTGTAGTCGCCGGCGAGGGAATAGCGGCGTTGAAAAAGGCCGGAATTGAAGTTTCTATAGGCTTGCTCACGGAAAAAGGAGAGGAAATTAATCGAAAATTTTTCCATTTTCAACGAGAGAAAAAACCCTATATCACGTTAAAATTCGCCTGTTCGCAAGATCATTTTATCGCTAAAGTAAATGGGGAACCCATATCGTTTTCGAACTCAGAAAGCCAACAACTAGTCCATAAAATGCGAGCAGAAAATCAGGCCATATTAATTGGGGTTCAAACGGCTATTGCTGATAATCCTACGCTTAATGTTCGATTTTGGCAAGGAAACTCGCCCCTAAGAATCATCATAGATCCTTCAAATCGATTGCCTAAAGAAGCAAAATTAGTTAAGGATCAAGCGCCATTGCTCGTTTTTACAAAACACCATAGCGAGACAGTTGGAGACAAAAAGTGGATTGCAGTAGGAGATAAAAATCCCCAGGAATTCCTCGACTCTATCTTAACCTATTGTTATCAAAATAACATTCAATCGATTATGGTGGAAGGTGGTACGCGTACGGCTAATCAATTCTATACCGCTGGATTGATTAATGAGATTTGGAAAATAGAAAAGCAAATAAAATTGGGAGAAGGAATACTTGCACCTATATTGACTGATGTGGCATTTGAAAAAAAGTTTATGGTAGGCCAAGACAATATCTGGTCAAAAGCCATGCTGCCTAAATTATCTTAAAGAAATTGAGCAATTAAATATACATTAAGGCTCAAAATGATGGTTGCCGTGACCCAGGCCAACCATTTTACCCAGGTGGGATTGACAAATTTTCCCATTTTATTCTTGTCACTTGTGAACCAAATGAGTGGAATTACGGCAAAGGATAATTGCATGGAAAGTATTACTTGAGAAAAAATTAACAGATCTCCGATTTTATTATCTCCCCACCACCAGGTTATAAAAAATGCAGGCAAAATGGCTATCGCTCTGGTGATTAATCGACGAAGCCAAGGAGTAATTCGTAAATCCAAAAAACCTTCCATGACAATTTGCCCAGCTAATGTTCCCGTTAAGGTAGCATTTTGCCCAGAAGCTAATAGGGCAATGGCAAAAATAATACTAGCCCAATGACTCCCTAAAACAGGATTTAAAAGCTTATGGGCATCTTGGATTTCAGCAACTCCTCGGTTGCCGCTAAAATAAAATGTGGATGCCGCTAAAATTAAAATTCCTGCATTGATAAAAAAAGCAAGTCCTAAAGATATCGTGGAGTCGATTGTTGCGAATTTTATAGCCTTCTTTCTATCTTCATCCGTTTTTGCAAAGGCCCTTGTTTGAACGATACTTGAGTGCAAATACAAATTATGAGGCATAACCGTGGCGCCCAAAATACCAATCGCTACATACAATTGGCGCTCATCTGAAAAAATAGATATTTGTGGAACTAGGCCATTTAAGATAGGATAGAGATCTGGCTTGGATAATATAAGTTCAAATGCAAAGCATAAAACGATCACGATCAATAAGGCTAAAACTATTGATTCCAACACCCTAAATCCCTTTTTCTGCAAAAATAAAATCAAAAATACATCGGTGATCGTAATCAGAATTCCCATCAAAATAGGAATGTCAAAAAGTAAATGCAAGGCAAGTGCAGAGCCAATTACCTCCGCTAAATCACAAGCGGTAATAGCCAATTCGCACAAAATCCATAAAAAAAACGCGACGGGCTTAGAAAAATAATCGCCACATGCTTGGGCAAGATCTCGCCCTGTAGCGACTCCTAATTTAAGGGCAAGGTGTTGAAGTAAAATAGCAAATAAGCTTGAGACCAAAATAACAGAGAGAAGTGTATAGCCAAATTGAGCACCCCCCGATAAATCCGTAGCCCAATTTCCAGGATCCATATACCCGACAGCCACCATAAAGCCTGGACCCATAAAGGCCCTTAGATTTTGCCAAAATCCATTTCCTTTAGGGATTGGGATACTTGCAAAAACTTCAGAAAGAGAATTTGAATTTTTTCTATTTTCCAAGACTTTTTTTTTGGTTTCAAATATAGGATTCAAATATACAGAATTTTACGTTGCTTCAAAATTAATTTTTAGTCTAGACTAAAAATTAATTTATCGCATATTTTTTCTAAATTGCTTGCCAACTACAACACCAATGGCAACATCATTAGCGGAAGAAAATTATTTGAAAATTATATATCGGCTCTGCGAAGGGACTAAAGAAGATATTTCAACTAATTCCATTGCTGAATTGACAAATAATAAAGCCGCATCCGTAACAGACATGTTGCAAAAATTGGCTGAAAAAGGCTGGGTTACTTACCAAAAATATCAAGGGGTTCGATTGACCAAGATAGGCGAAAGTATTGCCCTTAGCATCATACGAAAGCATCGTCTCTGGGAAGTGTTTTTAGTGGAAAAGCTTGGGTATAATTGGGATGAGGTGCATGAAATAGCGGAGCAATTAGAACACATTGAATCAGAAACATTAATCAATAAATTGGATTCTTTTTTAGATTTTCCGAAAATTGATCCTCACGGAGATCCTATTCCTAGCCAAGAAGGAGAAATTCCTGAACTTGGATACCTGCATTTATCCGAAGTGAAATTGAACGAAACGTGTACCCTAATGGGAGTTGCAAAAGACTCTGCCGTATTTCTTCAATTGCTCACTAAACTAAATTTAAGCTTAGGGGCTAGGCTTGAAGTATTGGAGTTCAACACATTTGATAGATCTGTTTCATTGAAAATAGCCGAGGAAAAGCCGATTTTCATTAGCCATGAAGTGGCGAAAAACATATTAGTAAAAGTCTAAATAATCAGTTAGCTGATCGGCTGAATGAAGATAATTCCATTTCTTTAGCCTAGCTTTACTAACTTTTGAAAAGTTAGTAAAGCTGGGGCTAAAGGAGTAAATATTAGCTTAATAAATCCAGCACCTCGTCTTCGCTTAATGCGCGTAGAATACTTTCGTCAGAGGTTACTAATTCATTGGCCAAATCAAGCTTGCGTTGCTGCAAAGCTAAAATTTTCTCCTCAACAGTTTCTTTTGTAATAAACTTATAGGTAAATACTGTTTTTTCTTGACCGATTCGATGGGCTCGGTCAATAGCCTGCGCTTCTGCAGCAGGATTCCACCATGGATCCAAAAGAAACACATAATCAGCAGCTGTTAAGTTCAATCCCACGCCACCTGCTTTGAGTGAAATTAAAAATACAGATTGCCCGTCCGATTTTTGGAAGCTTTCCACTTGGCCTTTTCGGTCTGTGGTGCTACCATCTAAATAGGCATATGCAACGCCCTGCTCATCCAAAGCACGCTTAATGATCTGCAAATGCTGAACAAATTGGCTGAAAATTAACACCTTATGATGTTGCTCTAGCACAGTTTCTAATTTTTCTAACACCGCCTCCATTTTTCCTGACTCCCCCACATACCCCACTTCACACAACAAAGGATGATTGGCTAGTTGGCGCAGTTTCGTTAACCCTTGAAGCACAGAAAAACGAGATTTTTGCAAGCCCTCATCTTTAATTTGCTTTAATAAAACATCGCGATAAAAAGATTTCGTTTTGTCGTATAAACGCTCCTGCTCCTCCGACATGCCACAGTAGGTGATGGATTCCATTTTTTCTGGTAAATCTGCTGCAACCTGGCGCTTTTCTCTTCGAAGTAAATAAGGCTTAATCAGAAAATAAAGCCGCTTTTTCATGTCTCCATCAGCCTTCTTTTCGATGGGAACTTGAAAATGATCTTTGAAATATTTTTGCGTTCCAAGCAATCCCGAATTGACAAAATTCATTTGAGACCATAAGTCCATCGTCGAATTTTCAAGAGGAGTACCCGTCATCACTAAGCGATATTTGGCATTCAATTTTTGAACTGCCTTCGTAATATTTGCTTGAGGATTTTTAATGGCTTGAGACTCATCCAAAATCACGTAACTAAATTCCTGTTTTTCAAACCAATCAATATCCGATCGAACTAAACCAAAGGAACATAATATCAAGTCTGTCTTTTTTACTTGGGCTTGTATTTTTTCTCTTTGGGGGCCACTATACACTAATACCCGCAATTGGGGAGTAAATTTCTTAGCCTCCATCTCCCAGTTGTACAAAAGAGAAGTGGGCATCACTAGTAAAGTTGGCAACACCTCACCCTGCTCCTTCAAACTTTGCAATAAACATAGCGTCTGAATCGTTTTACCTAAACCCATATCATCTGCAAGACAGGCACCCAAACCAGCATTTTGCCTTGTGCGCATCCACCTATACCCATCTAATTGGTACGGTCTTAGGGTTCCCCTAAAGTTTTTAGGAACAGGGAAATCCTTAGACTGAAGGCTTAAATCAGCAACGGTCCTACTTCTAAGAGAAGTTTTAATTAGATCTTGATCTTCCCACTCTTGCACCAATTGGAAATGTTGGCGTTTCAAATAAACCCCCTCTTCCCCAGGTCTCGTTTCTGAAAAATAGAACAGATCCTGATAATCATGAAACCAGTTGTCAGGTATAATGGCAATGGACCCATCAGGCAAATGAAATTCTTTCTTCTTCGCAAGTATGAGTTGGCGTATTTTTAAAAATGGAATTTGAAATGTTCCAAAAGAAATAACTGCTTGAATATCAAACCAGTCTAATTTTTCCCCAATCCTTATCTTAATTTCCGGCTTACCTAAAAAATAACGTGGCGCCTGGCCATCACCTCTAAATTGAACCAGGTAACCTGCTTGATCTAAATCTTGTTTATGCTCGGTAAGCCACTGAACCGCATCAGAGCGCGAAATTGACGTCCGACCATCCTGCTCCAAAGGTAATCCGATAGACTTCAGATATTGAAATGCTCTCTTTTCTTTAGTCAGAGATCGCATGATTTTTTGAAAAGCATAACTTTCTCCCTTTTTCTCAAATAAAACATTGGCCTCCGCAGATAAGCCATCCCACGGAAATCTATTGTTGCCATACTGAAACGATAGAACAAAATTCCAACGATCTGCAGCTACTAAAGCAGCCGCTTTTTTAGTCGCCGACTTTTCCTCCTCATCTAATCTTAGAGTGATTGGTCCATAGGTTAATAAAAATTGGCAATTTTTTTCTGTATTAATTACCTCAAAACCTTTGGCATAAATCGGATAACGAGCGACCATCGCCTTCACAAATTTGCGAAAATAGTCTTCCTCCATGTTTTTCGGAATGATCACAAATTTTTTATTCAAAAAAGCACGCAGCTTTTTACCTTCTAATAAGGGTTTAAAATGATAAAGCTTTTGATTTAATAACATCCACGCGGGCTCATCACATAGAATCATGGCGTCTTTATATTGGAATTCCAACTTAGCGCCTAAATACTTCAAAGTAGGGAAATAGTGTGTATTTTCCTCATTACGCATGAAGTGAAATAATACTTCAACTGGCTCGGATTGAATTTCAATGGATTGGCGCATTGGATTTCCATCATTCCCCATGATAAACAATGTCTTATCTGGGCAAATGAGATCAAATATTTGAGCTCTACGCTTTTCAATGACCGAATGAACAGCTTCTTGAATTTCCTTTTCCCCCTTCTCCGCATCAAATGTTTTTAGATAAAACTCTTCAATAGTTTTGCGCTTGGATGTATTAAATTTTTCGAAAATAGCCGCGGGCTTCATCCCCTCAATCAATTTAACCGCCGCCTCATCGCGTTCATCAAGTCCATGCGAGAATTCATGAAAATTACGCACCGTTAATGTTTGGTACTCCCATGTTAATTGGCCCTTCTCATTCAATTGCACAACAAACACTTCGAATAAATATCCGAGAAATTCATGAGACAAAATTGAATAAACGACCCGAAAGGGTTTAGTAGGAGAGATCTTCATGTATTCATTTACAACCCAAATTCCTGAGTTTTATGAGTAAAACCTTTAAAATTAAGGGTTTTAATTCAAATACTAGAAAAAATAGTGTAAAATATCAATAAATCACAAATTAGATTTTTTGAGTTTGATGCAGGTCCAGCGATTTTTCTCTGTTTGAGCCACAGAAATAAGTCCATTTTCAAGAGCCGATTTCACGATCATCGGCACATCTTCAGCATAAAATCCACTTAAAAGGAGCATGCCTCCGTCTACTATCCGTTCAGAATATTCATGCATTTCGGATAATAATATGTTACGGTTGATGTTGGCCAACAACACATCGTATTTTTTCAATGATTCGTTGACGATGGTACCCTCGACAAAAATGATGTCTTCGCATTGGTTTAATCCCGCATTTTCAATTGAGTTTTCAATAGACCAAGGGTCTATATCAAATCCTTTTACATTGTGCGCTCCTAGCTTAGTGGCCACCAGGGCGAGAATTCCTGTTCCAGTTCCGGCATCTAAAACTGATTTTTCTTGTAATTCAATCTCAAATAATGCTTGGGTCATCAAGAAAGTCGTTTCGTGGTGCCCAGTCCCAAAAGACATTTTAGGATTAATGACAATCTCCATCGCATACCCCGGTTCTGATTCATGAAAATTTGCCCGAATAAATACTTGATTCGAAATTCGAATGGGATCGTAATTTGACTCCCACACCGCATTCCAATTTTGCTTTTCTATTTCATTTATTTGAAAAGAAATAGGTCCTAAAACCTCATATCTTTTAATCACCTCAGAAAAAAGTGATAGGTCAAATAAATCTGTTTGACAATAGGCAATAAGGCCTGTATCCGAATCTTCAAAAATATCAAAATGTATTTCTCCCAATTCCGCCAACAAAATATCCACTTGTTCCGGCGATGCCGAAATTATTACTTGTTGGGTCGTCATAAATTGATTATTATTTTTCCGTTGTTGGTCCCGGATCCTTTTTGCCAAAAACGGAAATATTGACATAACGCTTTGGCTGAAGCCTTACATCTATTAGTAATTTGTCTAAATCTAAAAGAGCCTTATTTAAGCCCACATATAAACTATCATTCATCAATAATTTACCTGCCGTCCCCTGCCCTTTTTCTAATTTAGAAACGATTCTTTGAAGCGAGCTGACTGCCTTATTGGCTGAATTCAAGGTTTCACCAATTTTAATGGCTTGCAATGAATCTGCGATCGTATTGAACTTGGTCAGCAATGGCTTTAATTGCTTTTCAGTTTCCACTAAACTGACTGACAATGCACGCATATTGCCCGTAATTAGGTTAATGTTTGCTTTGTTTTCCGCCACTAAATCAGTGACAGAGCCATTAATATTGACAACGGCCGTATTTGAATTTTTCAACAAGGCATCTAAATAGGTTCCTGTGTTATCAAACTTCTTACTGATTTGTCGAAATGAAATCAACAACGAATCTGCATTAGAAATTACGGGAAGTGCGCGTTCTTTTAATAAGGACGTTAAGCCTTTTTCATTCATGGCCGTAATAAATGCCCCTTCAGGTAAAGATCCGCTACCTATTAGCTCAAGCCGAATTATTTTACCCCCTAGCAAAGCTCCATCGGAAAGAATCGCAATGGATTTATCAGGAACTAAAAGTGATTTATTTAATCGCAATTCAACCAAAATTTTATTGCCCTTCTCTGGTACCAGGGATACTTTTTTGACCTTGCCCACCTCTACTCCATTCACCAACACCTGATTAGAAGCCATCAAGCCATCTACGTTATCGTATTGAACGTAATAGGTTTTTGAAGCCGAGAAAATATCGTTCCCTTTCAAAAAGTTAAATCCAAAATAGAGGATTAAAAACGCCATAAGCGCTAAAAACCCTACCTTAAGTTCGTTGCTCTTCAACATATATCTCTATCGTTCAATTTCTTCTTTATATTGCTTAAATGCTTTCGTAATTCCTTCGGCAACTTCCTTTTGGCCTTTTTCGGAGGCTAAATAGTTTTCTTCTTCTGGATTAGTCAAAAATCCAGTTTCAATCAAAACGCTTGGCATCGCCGTTCTCCAAATAACCAAAAATCCTGCTTGTTTAACACCAAAACTCTTTCTTTGATAGTTTTTCAAAAATTGCTCCTCTACTTTTGAAGCAAATTTAACCGAACTGGCCATGAACGCACTTTGATAATTTGCCATCATAATATGCGCTAAAGGAGAATTGGGATCAAAACCACTATAGGCTGTTTGATAATCTTTTTCTTGTAAAATTACTGAGTTTTCACGCTTGGCTACGTTTAAGTTGCCATCTGTTTTGTGCAACCCCATCGTGTAAGTCTCTGTTCCATACAATGATTTATTGGCCGCCGCATTACAATGTACAGAAATAAAAAGATCTGCTTTGTTCCGATTGGCGATATTGGCGCGCTCATTCAATTCGATAAAATCATCCGTATCGCGGGTATAAATCACCTTTAAATCGGGATATTCTTCTTTCAGTTGGCGACCCAATTCCAAAATGATTTTTAACGTCACTTTGCCCTCGTGTGATCCCTTAGGGCCCATACAACCTGGATCTTTTCCTCCATGCCCGGCATCTAAACAAACAATTTTAAGCGAATTTTTGGGTGATTTTTTTTTGGAATCAACAGTCGGAACGACAGCCGATACAAACAATAGGCCTAAGCAAAAAATAAAAATAAGTCGAACCGTTGAAAACATTATTTTTTAATTAATACACTTAGGTACCACGCAATCATGTAATTTTGTCAATCTTTTACAAACAAAGATAATTATAATTTTTAAATTCCATTTGATAAATAAATCCACATATCACCTTTTCATGCTTTGCATGGGAATATTCATTGGCCTAACGGATGTTAGGGCCCAACGAGTTATTTCGGGTGATTCGATCATAAAATCAATCAGTCCAAAAGACTCATTATCAAAAAAAACCGATTTAGAAACGACTGTTTTTTATTCTGCCATTGACTCTACGGTATTAGACGCGGAGAAACAGGTGGTTAATTTATATGGAGGAGCAAAATTAAAATATGGCAATATCGCATTAGAAGCGGACTATATTAGGTTGGACTGGTCAAAAAATGAGGTGTTTGCCAAAGGCACCTTAGACACCGCTACAAAAAAAATAATAGGACTTCCTGTATTTACACAGGGGCAAGATAAATATGACTCGGAAGAAGTCCGCTATAATTTCAAATCAAAGCGGGCCTCCATCAAAGCGATTGTCACCCAACAAGGCGAAGGGTTTGTCCAAGGGAAAACAGTAAAAAAAGACGAGGAGGATAATCTGTACATCCGAAATGCCATTTATACCACCTGCAATTTAACACATCCACATTTCCATATTAAAGCTAGTAAAATCAAAGTCGTCGGAAAAAAAGAAATTATTTCAGGGCCCTTTCACTTTGAGCTTAATGACATTCCACTCCCTATTGGACTACCTTTTGGGTTTTTCCCCTATTCTCAACCTAAAGAAGCGGGTAAATCGGGCATTATTGTGCCAACTTATGGGGAAGAGCCTTCAGGAAGAGGATTCTATTTGAGAGAAGGTGGTTATTACTGGGCCGCTAGTGAAAATATAGGCGTTCGATTTACGGGGCAAATTTATTCGAAAGGTGGCTGGGGTTTAGGGGCAAACTCGCAATACAATAAGCGGTATCGATTCGCAGGTAGCTTTAACTTAGCATTTAATCGAAATACGAATGGAGATGAATTTTCGCCGACCAAACGAACTGACTTTGCATTGCAATGGTCGCATAGCCCTCAAAGTAGAGGAAATTCAAGCTTTTCAGCGTCGGTTAATATTGCCTCAAATTCCTACAATCAGTTTAATAACTATAATAGCCAACAATATTTATCCAATACGATAGGGTCATCCGTGCAATACACCAAAAACATAGGGCAGACCATTCGAACGGGAATAAGTTTACGTATTAATCAAAATACGACTACTCGAGTATTTGACGCAGGAACTGAATTTAATTTTGGTCTAAACCAATTTCAACCCTTTAAAAGAAAAAACTCTTTAGGGGACCAATTTCTAGATCAATTTAGATTAGGGCTTGATTTTTCAGGAGGTATCAGTATGACGAATCAAGTGTCGGATCCTTATACTCGATATGAATTTGATGTGTATCCTAGAGAAACCAACAGCCAAAGAGGGATCATTCAGAAACCTTTTCTCCCAAAAACGATGGATGATTTACCTCCCGGAGTTATTCCAGTGGACGCGAGCACACTTCCACTACTTTGGGAGAAAGCACAAACAAAATTCAATTATAGCATTCCTTTATCCCTGCCCAATTTAAAATTAAATAAATATGTGAACCTAACTCCGGGCGTTTCGTGGTCCGGAAATATGTACACAAGGTCGTATAAGTACACCTATATGAAAAGTGATTCAACCGTGAGAATTGATACGGTTGGGGGATTGCCAAAATTCAATTCGCAACTTTCATTTTCCGCCAGTATGAATACTCGAATTTATGGAACGCTAAGATTCAAAAAAGGACGATTAGAGGCTCTTAGGCATACGATAGCTCCTAGTTTTAGCTTAAGTTATACGCCAGACTATTCGGACCCTACTTATGGGTATTATCAAGATGTTCGAATCAACAACCGTAAATTTATTAACAATGAGGGAGTGGAACAGGTTGGAGATATAAGGCGGATTAGCACTTTTGACCCGCGGCAGATGAGTTATGGAGGTGCATCGGGGAGCATTAGTTTTGGACTTCAAAATACCCTTGAAGCGAAATTGAAAACTAAATCAGATACCGCAACCAAACAAAATGAAAAAATCACGATACTTGATAATTTTGGAATAAATGGGAGCTATAATTTGCTAGCAAAAGAATATCCATTGTCCAATTTAAACTTCAATGCAAACTCGAGAGTGAGTGAATTTGATATCAACGTAGGAGGAAGTTTTGATCCCTATTTATATGTAAAAGACAACTCATTTTTTGATGTGGGGAGGAGAACTCCTGATTTAATGCTGAGTCAAGGGGAAGGTCTTGCAAGATTAACGGCGCTTAATCTATCCATTGGGCGAAGGTTTGCTCCTGCTAAGGCGAAGGATGTAAAGACCAGTACGAATGCCTCTGAAGCCCAAATAAAACAAATAAATCGCAACATTGACGACTATGTAGATTGGAATGTGCCTTGGACTTTTTCGTTTAGTTATCAGTTTAGCATGAACAGAATGGGTTTGGCTGCTGCACAGCAAATTAGCGGTTTGACGTTTCAAGGAGATTTGAGTTTAACAGAAAAATGGAAATTTTCTATGAGCTCAGGATATGATTTTAAGTACAGTGGACTTACCTACACGAATATGTCGGTGCACCGAGATCTACACTGCTGGGAGTTGAATTTCAATTGGACCCCCATTGCAAGTCCATTTTACGGTCGTGCGTCCAATTATTCATTTGACCTTCGGGTAAAATCATCCTTACTTCAAGAATTAAAAATTTCTCGAAGAAGAAGTTTTTATGACAAGGGAGGGTTTTAGTTAAGTTTCTGTTTAAACGTTTTCAAAAACTTATCCATTTTTGGCTTAATGACAATTTGACAATAAGGTTGATCGCCATTTTGGTTAAAGTAATTTTGGTGATAATCTTCTGCTACATAAAAAGTAGATGCCTGACTTATTTCGGTTACAATAGGGTTTGGAAAAACTTTTTGACCATTTAATTTTGACTTCCAAGCAATAGCTGATTCCTTTTGAACTTCGTTATGAAAAAATATCGCTGAACGATACTGAGTACCCACGTCGGCACCTTGTCGGTTCAACGTAGTAGGATCATGTGTTTGCCAAAACACCTCCAAAATAGTTTCAAAAGAAATAATTTTAGGGTCGTAGGTTAGTTGGCACACCTCAGCATGACCCGTTAAACCTGTACAAATATCACGATAACTTGGATTTTTCATTTTGCCACCCATGTACCCAGAGGTAACACTTTTTACTCCTTTCAGCCTCTGGTAAACAGCCTCCACGCACCAAAAACACCCCGCACCTAAAGTTACAGTCTCTAAATTAGCCCCTGATAAGTTTTGAGATTCTTCCATTGTATTTTTATTTTTTGTATTTGTAGCGTTTCCGCATGAAAAATGAACAAAACCGACAATTATGCTTAAGACGAAGCCTACATTTTTAAACCAACGATTCATCATGTTTTTTATTTTAGTAATTTTGCAACGTGTAAATATAACTAAAAGTGGAATGAAAGGTTTTATAAATTCGATTATTGGGGCATGGAGCGAGGATTGGAAGAAACCAACATTCAGACTCAGTTTTTTATTGGCCATACTTTCATTTTCTATTTTTCCATGGAAAGCTGCCACTTATTTTCAATGGATTCAACAACGTGAAGGCATTATTTTATATGATTTACTATTGGAGCTTATCCCTTCAAAAAATGTCTCCTACCCGATTTTCTCCATCATTTATTGCACGGTCATTTACTTAATAATCAGACTTTTGGCCACTCCAAAGACCTTCGTTTGGTTTGCTTGGGCATTCAACTTAGAAACAGCCTTTCGCTTTTTAACCATTTATTTAGTGGCCTTAAATCCGCCCTTAGGGATTGTCGACTTACATGACCCAGTAGCAACCCTATTCATTTATGGAGAAAATATGGCCATTACAAAAGACCTGTTCTTTTCTGGACATACCGCTACGATGGTGTTTGCTTGTTATTTCTTGCCGCTCAAAAAGGAAAAAATTCTGGCTATAATGTTGACCCTCTTACTGGCAATGTTGTTATTAATCCAACATGTACATTATACCATTGATATTATCATGGCGCCATTATTTACCTTATTGGCCATTGGGATTATCAAAAAGTGGACTAAAAATTAATTCCGCGTTTGATGTGGACGGGAACTTTGTCCAACTTCTCAAAGATTGAGTTATTTGATTTATATTCAGGAATTACTTCCTTGATTTTAGATACGAGTTCATTATTATCTCCCACAACCAACACCTCTTGAATCAGGTTCATCTGAATATCCATGTAAGCGTAACTTGGTACATTTACTTTGGCAATTAAAATTTTGGGATGGTGTGTGGGTAATGTATTTTCATCCGTACTTAAAAGTTCTTCATATAACTTCTCGCCGGGACGTAAACCTGTAAATTTAATTTCGATATCACGGTCGACACGCATTCCACTTAGGGTAATCATTTTTTTGGCAAGATTAATAATCTTAACCGATTCGCCCATATCAAAGACGAAAACTTCACCGCCTTCGCCCATAGTAGCTGCCTCTAATACAAGTTCGCAAGCTTCAGGAATGGTCATAAAATAACGGGTAATATCTGGGTGCGTCACCGTCACAGGACCCCCACGCTCAATTTGCTTTTTAAATAAAGGAATAACCGAACCATTAGAACCTAAAACGTTACCAAATCTAGTCGCAATAAATTTCGTATGCATACCTTCCAACTGGTTCATCGACTGTGTATACATTTCGGCAAATCGCTTGGTAGCACCCATTACATTGGTTGGATTTACCGCTTTATCGGTAGACACCATGACAAATTTATCCACCCCATTTTCGGCCGCTAAATCGGCTAAAATACGCGTCCCTAAAATATTGATTTTAACGGCTTCGTAGGGGTTTTTCTCCATCAAAGGCACGTGCTTGTAGGCAGCCGCGTGAAAAACAATAGAGGGTTTGTGCGTTTTGAAAATGTAGGACATTCGATTGATATCAGACACATCAGCTACCTTAACGACAATCTCAGTATTGGAAGGAGTTCGTCCCACCAACTCATATTCCAAATCAAATAGCCCCGACTCAGCCTGGTCTACTAAAATAATTTTAGAAGGAAAATAGGCGATCAATTGGCGTACAATCTCTGAGCCAATAGAACCTGCAGCGCCCGTAACCATAATAGACTTGCTATTCATTTCCTCCGAGATCATTTTATTGTTCATCTGAATCTCCTCTCGGCCCAGTAAATCTTCAATTTTAACATTATGAATCTGATTAACGGCAAACTCCCCACCTACCCATTTGTCTACCGGAGGCAAGGTTTTAACCACTACACCACGATCCAAAAACACATCGGAAATTTTTCTCTTAGCCTGTATATTAATATTTTTTATGGCCATAATAACCTGAAGCCCTTCATAAGTATCCACAAACTTATCCAAGGCTTCAGCTAAATTAAATACGCGAATTCCTTCGATGGTTTTGCCAACTTTAGATTCATTATCGTCAATGAATCCAAGTACTTGATAATTTATTCCTCGGTCATTTTGAATCACATTTTTAGTCAATAAACCCGAATACCCCGCTCCATAAATTAATACTCCCACCGCTGGCTTAAACTCATTTATAAAGGATTCATAAAACTTTTTAACCATGAATCGAAGACTCACCAATAAAAATAAGCAAATGAAAAAGTCAATAACCAAGATGGAAATTGGCACATAGATCAATGTTTCCACTTGTAAAAAATACCTGATCGCGAGTGAAATCACTGCGGCCACCATCGTGCCCGTAAAGATTGTTTTTAAGATTAATACCGCATCCTCAATACTCGTATGTCGAATAATCCCTGAATACGTCTTGAAATATAAAAAGGTAATTAAACGAATACTTAATAAGAAGACGAAATGATAAATGAAAACTTCTAAATGAAGTTCTTCATATCTAAAGTTTAACCGTAAAGCAGTAGCGGCTAAAAAAGAGAATATAGCAATAATAACATCAATGGCGAGAACTAACCACCTAGAGAGGAATCGATTTGAATAACGACGAATGAATAAAGACTGAGTCATTGACTAATTTAAATCTATTTTAATTCAATCTACAAAGTTACCAATATATTCATAAAATGATACCAAAATTTATTAAACGGGAAATCAATGCTTAAATTAATTGGAAATTTTTAACCCATTGAACTACCTCTTCCTTATTATTCCACATCAAAACATCAATCATCGAAAGCCCATTGACAAACTCTTTTGTACTCCCCTGAGGATAGGGATTCAAATTGGGTTTTAAAAAATGTAAATCAATGCCATTTTCTTTAAAAAAGCTTTTTTCGTATAATTCTTGGCCATTAACCGCATTAATATAACTAGATTCCCCTAGCGATTTTGTGATTTCAATTAACCTTTCAGCGCGGCCATGGTCATTAGAAACTGATAATACAGAACTCTGATAGAATTTTTTTTCCAAACCAAGGTATGCCCAAGTGGCTTGAACGCTTTCACTCGCTAAATCTGCCAAACTCTCAAATTTTCTATGCAAAACCTGCTCGACCAGCTCCCTAACCACCGTATAATTTGGCGCTTTTTTGTAGGCAGAATCTAATTGATTCATGAATTTATTTGGAAACTCTTTCCCCCAAGATACCGTTGATTCCCTGATGGTTTTATTTTGACTTTGCTTTTCTAAAGGAATGGTAAATAAAAACTCATTCCCCTGCATTAAAATTCTATTCCGATTGATCCAGCCTTTTTTAATAAACATCACGTCATCGTAAAAGACAAAATGATCGACCGCTTGAACTAATTGGAAATAGCCCAAATAAGGAAAAAAATAAGGTTGCATGATCGCTACCGCCATATTTTAGTTTTCGCCAAATCCTGGCGCAGTTAAATCGACAATTTGGTCTGACTTCATAACGAGAACACGCTCATGCTTCACATCGGTCATATAACCTATGGCCGTGACATCGGCTATTTTCTCAACTTTCTCGAAATCCTTTTGAGATACGGTAAAAACTAATTCATAGTCTTCGCCCCCATTTAACGCCGCGGTCAATGGGCTTAAATTAAATTCTGTGGCAGATAAATAAGTTTCATCGTCAATAGGAATGTTTTTCTCGAAAATTCTGGCACCCGTATTTGAGGCATTACACAAATGAATAATTTCAGAGGCTAATCCGTCGGAACAATCGATCATGGAAGTTGGCACCACCCCCATTTCAGCCAACTCATGTAAAATATCAAATCGTGCCACGGGTTTTAATTGGCGCAACACCACATAACTTTTCCCATCCAATTCTGGCTGCATGGTTGGATTAGCTAGATAAACTTGCTTCTCTCTTTCCAAAGATTGCAAACCCATCAGCGCTCCACCCAAATCTCCTGTTACACAAATCACATCATTGGGCTTGGCACCGGACCTTTTGGTTAGGTTATTTGAGTCGACCAACCCTAATGCGGAAACAGAAATAATTAATCCTTGGGGAGATGCGGTCGTATCTCCACCCACTAAATCCACTTTATATTCCTCACAAGCCTGTTGGATACCGGTATATAATTCCTCAACGGCCTCTACCGAAAAGCGATTACTTAAACCTAAGCCTATCGATATTTGAGTAGGTTTAGCATTCATCGCTGCTATATCAGAAAGCGCCAAACTTACTATTTTAAAACCCAAATGGGGCAATGGAGAATAGGACAAATCAAAATGAACTCCTTCAATCAATAATTCCGTGGTGAATACCACTTCCATGCCCTCCGCATGTAAAGAAGCGGCATCATCCCCTATGCCAATCGCAGTCCAAGATTGATGAGATGAAAATGGTTTAGCTAAGCGCTCAATCAATCCAAATTCGCCAACAATGCCAATTTCAGTTCTCTTTTCCATATAATAAAAAAGAGCCGCCTTTTTACAGGCGGCTCCCATTAAATCATTTTTTTTAGGGATTTACTAAAGTCAAGACCACTTTTTTATTGGTTGCCTTGATGTAAGCGGTAGTCGTTTCTAAGGCTAAACTAGTTGCCGTAGGTGTTCCACTGATGGTTAATTCTAACGTGCCATTGGTTCCCGATGGTGCACCTTCTGAACTTGTCAAACCTGTTAAACTCAATTTTTTATTATCTGAAGACAATGAATAACTCCCTGTAAATTTTTTGCCGTCAAATTCAGTCAATGTGACGGAGCCTGAAGTGCTTAAATCTAATTTAAATTGTGAATATCCAGCGACCAAATTAGTTGTTCCTCCTTTGGTATATTGGACAACGCCATCCCATGAAACTGTATTCGCCGACCACACTTTTTTAACCAAATCCGCAACCGTAGGAGTTACAGGCGTTGGTGTAACGGGTGTAGGAGTTACAGGCGTCGGGTCGCTTTTTGAACTGCAAGCACCCAAAAACAGGGCTGCTAGAAAGCTTAAAAATAAGATATACTGTTTCATAATATTAAAACTTATTTAATTCGTGTAAAATTAAAAATCTTTATTAAAAAAATGGTCTTTCACTGATTTTATTTAGCTTCGTGCTTGATATATTTTACTTTGGAAAATTCATTACCCTTTTATACTAAATCACAATTAGCTTTACGAAATGGACAGGACAAACCCGAAATTTGGGTAGCCTTTGCTGGTAAAATTTTTGATATGACTAAGTCCAAGCTTTGGAAAAATGGCAAGCATTATGAGCATTGGGCAGGGCAAGATTTAACTGAGGAATTGGCTGATGCGCCACATTCAGCCAAAGTATTTGAAAAATTTGAACCTATAGGCCATTTAAAATAACATGTTACTACTCATTGAAAGTGGTTCTACGAAAACGGAATGGAGGTTTATAGCCAAACCTGATGAGCCTTATGATTCGTTTTTTTCAGCAGGCATAAACCCCTATTATCAATCGGCCAATGAGATCATCATTTCGCAAACTGAAGTCTCAACATGGATTGCCGGCAAAAAAATAGAACAAATATACTATTACGGTACCGGGATCACGGGTGAGGATAAGGTACAAATCATTCGTGAATTTTTATTAACAATCATTCAGGGGGCTAGCGTGCAAATTGAGAATGATTTAATGGCGGCTGCTAAAGCGAGTTGCGGAGACGAAAAAGGAATTGCATGCATATTGGGCACGGGATCCAACTCAGGTTTTTTCGATGGTCAAAAAATAACCGAGCAAATCCCACCGCTAGGATTCTGGTTAGGGGATGAGGGTAGCGGAGGTCATTTAGGCAAAACGCTAGTTCTTAGCTATTTGCATCATGAAATGCCAGAAGAATTACGAACAAACTTTATTGCCAGGTTTGGGGAAATCAATAGGTTAGACGTTTTAGAAAAAGCCTATCGAGGCGAATTCCCCAATCGCTGGTTTGCAAGCTTTTCCAAATTTATATTTCAGCACCGTAGAGAACCTTTTTGTTATCAATTAATCGAGCAGTCATTCCAACAATTTTGCTCCTTATATATTTTAAAATACACGCATGCATTTGAAACCCCGATTCATTTTACGGGTTCCGTTGCATTCTATTATTCCGATATTTTAAAAAGAGTTTTGAATGCCCATAAATTAAAATTAGGGCACATTTCTGAAGCGCCAATGGCTGGTTTGACATTGTATTACAAAAATCAGCTTTGGCCAAAAAACAAATAAGAGTTGGATTTTTTCAAGAGTGCGCAACAAATGAGGATATAATTTTTTAAATTGCATCACGCCTTTGTACATCAACAAAATAAATTCGTCAATGACACCTAGAGTTAAATCCATTGGTACGAAACAAAAAGCATTAAAAATCAATTTAGATCTTAGTGTTTACGGATCCTTCGCTGAAATTGGGGCTGGACAGGATGTTGCAGCTAATTTTTTCAAAGCGGGAGGAGCAGCTGGAACGATCGCCAAAACGATTTCTGCCTATGACATGGCTTTTTCGGATGCAATTTATGGGGAAGAAGCTTCAGGTAAATATGTGTGTGAGACACGGTTGATGAAAATGTTAAACCGCGAGTACAAACTATTAAATGTTCGTTTAACTGAATCAGCAGATGAAAAAAGATTTTTTGCCTTTGCAGATACTGTTTCAGCATTGAACTATCAAAAAACAAATGAAAGTCATGGTTGGATTGGACTTAGGTTTCAATTAAAACCCAATGGTGCTTTTAATGATGTGGTGATTCACGTGAATATGCTGGATAATGATAACATATTACAACAGCAAGCGCTTGGGATCATTGGCGTAAATTTACTTTATGGCTGTTATACGCATCACAACAACCCTGAGACCCTTCTTTTATCCTTGTTAGATGATTTGTCGACAGACCGGATTGAAATCGATATGATCCGTTTTGAAGGTCCCGATTTTAAAGATGTTGACAATCGATTAATGTCTTTATACTTGGTTAAGCATGGCTATGCGCAAGCGGCGGTTTTCGGGCCTGATGGCAATGTGATGCAACCCTATGATGCCCTTTCGAAAAAGCATATTGTCGCAATTCGTGGTCGATTTAGGCCTGTGACAAATATTTTCCTAGATATGCTTAAAAAAGGAGTTAAGCAATTTGAAAATGAGGCTGATGTGGATGATGATAAAATCTGTATTTTATCTGAATTAACGCTGCGAAATTTGGAAGATGGGACAAATCAAATTGACGAAAAAGACTTTTTGGACCGAGTGGATATTCTATGTTCTTTAGGCCAAACGGTTTTGATTTCTAACTTCCATGAATATTTCAAATTGGTTGCCTATTTAAGTCAATTTACAAAACTACGTATGGCGCTCATCATGGGTATGCCTAATTTAGAATATATTTTTGATGAGAATCACTACAAAGATTTGCCAGGAGGTATTATTAGTGCATTTGCAAGTTTATTTGGGCAAAAAATAAAGCTTTATTTATACCCTACTTTAAATGAGCAAGGTGAAATCATTCACTTAAATACATTTAAAACTGAGCCGCATTTAGCGGGCTTATTGACCTATTTAAAGGACAATGAGAAGTTGGAAGACATCCAAAAATTCGACGAGAATTTAATGACCATACGAACCGACAGCGTATTAGGTATGATTCAAAATGGCACGGGAGATTGGGAAAAAATGGTTCCCGCCTCCGTAACTAAGCAAATTAAGGAAAATCATTTGTTTGGGTACGCCAACCACTAACATGTTTCTCAAAAATCTTTGAGAAACATTATACCACTACTTGCCTGTTGGTTAGAATAAATCAACAAACTGGTCAAATAAATAACGGGAATCGTGGGGTCCTGGGGACGCTTCAGGATGATGTTGGACTGAAAAAGCTTTCCTGCCATGAACCTGAAGGCCTTCCACCGTTTTGTCATTTAAATTGACATGTGTTAATTCAGCTTTCGAGCTTGCCATCAATTCGTCCATCATCACAGCAAATCCATGATTTTGAGAGGTTATCTCAGATAGCCCCGTAACTAAATTTTTAACAGGGTGATTTAAGCCTCGATGGCCATTGTGCATTTTATACGTCTTTAAGCCACAAACCTGGGCTAAAATTTGATGTCCTAAGCAAATTCCAAAAACAGGTTTGTCACTTTCTAAAAAGCTGGAAACCGTTTCGACGGCATAGGGCATTACGGCTGGGTCACCTGGCCCATTCGATACAAAATAACCATCTGGATTCCATTTTAAAATTTCGTCAAAAGACGTTTTCGCTGGAAATACTTTTAGGTAACAACCCCGATCCGTCAGGTTAGATAATATACTTCTTTTTACGCCTAAGTCTAATACTGCCACGCGGTACGGAGCGCTTTCATCTCCTAAAAAATAGGATTCTTGGGTACACACTTGTGAAGATAATTCTAGACCTTCCATGGAAGGAATTTTAGACAATTCTATTTTTAAGGCATCTAAATCAAAAATTTCAGAAGAAATCAGACAGTTCATCACCCCTTTCGTTCGGATATGACGTACTAAAGCACGTGTATCTATTCCAGAAATTCCAACGATTCCAGCGTTGACTAAATAATCTTGAAGTGATCCATCAGAAGTGGCTCTTGAATGTACGCTAGCAAATTCATTACACACCATTCCGGCAATTTGGACTTGGTCTGATTCCGCTTCTCCCTCACTAATTACCCCATAATTACCAATGTGGGCGGTCGTATTAATGATGACTTGGCCAGCATAAGAAGGGTCTGTGTAAATTTCTTGGTACCCTGTCATTCCCGTGTTGAAGCAAATTTCTCCGCCATGGGTCCCAATTTTACCAAGTGCCTTACCGTGAAAAAGAGTGCCATCTTGTAAGAGCAAAACGGCTGGAGTGGATTCAGTGATTCTCATAAAATATGAACTATATAATTTTGATGCTAAAATACGTAAAAAAAGGGCTTCAACAAATGCTGAAGCCCTTCAAAAAATGTAAGAGAAATTAAGCGTCTTCTCCTTTTTCTTCTGTTGGCTCTTCAGTCGCAGGTGCATCCGTAGGCTCTTCAGCAGTTGGAGCTTCTTCAGCAACAACTTCCTCTGCAGCAACTTCTTCAACAGCTACTTCCGTTTCAGCTACAACTTCAACAACCTCTTCAGTAGCTGGAGCTTCTTCAGCAACAACTTCTTCAGCGGCTACTTCAGCTACAACTTCAACAACCTCTTCAGCAACTGGAACTTCTTCAGCTACTACTTCTTCTACTACCACTGCGTCTTCAACAACTTCCGCAGAAGGAGCTTCAACGACAGGTGCGGCAGCAATAGCTTCAGTACCTTCTTCTTTCTTAGCTCCACCACGACGACTTCTGCGAGTCTTACCTGCTTTTTCAGCAGACGCGGCTAACATAGTTTCGTTAAAGTCAACTAATTCAATGAAACAAATTTCGGCGTTATCACCTAATCTGTTTCCTAATTTAATAATACGAGTATAACCCCCTGGGCGATTCGCTACCTTCTCAGAAACAATTCCAAATAATTCCTTAACGGATTCTTTATTTTGCAAATAAGCGAAAACAACTCGGCGATTATTCGTCGAATCATCCTTTGATTTCGTAATTAAAGGTTCTACATATTTACGTAGTTCCTTTGCTTTAGCTACCGTAGTTTCGATACGCTTGTGCAAAATTAAAGAGGATGCCATATTGGATAATAAGGCTGCTCTGTGGGAAGCTGTTCTTCCTAAGTGATTGAATTTTTTACCGTGTCTCATTGTTGTATTTCGTAAGTTAAAAGCTCTTTCGAGCTGCGGTTAGTTAATTCACATGAATAAACCACCTATTACTTTGTTAATTAATCTTCATCTAATCGATATTTGGCAACATCCATTCCGAATGTCAATCCTTTTTCGTCGATTAATTGCTCTAATTCAGTTAACGATTTCTTTCCAAAATTGCGGAACTTCATCATATCTGAAATTTCTAGTTTAGCTAATTCTCCTAGCGTACGAACATCTGCCGATT
>CAMARL010000007.1 GCA_945860325.1 Spirosoma fluviale
TTTAAATGTAAAGAAAAAAATCTAATTTTAGATAAGTTTATTTTTGAAGTAAGAAGTGATAAAAAGTATCGCATATAACAGACTTAACTGATATTTTAAAGAATGCACTTAAAAAAATAAGACATTAAACCAAATCAAATAAGTATTATCTAATCAAATATTAACTAAAAAATTTAAAAAATGACTTACAAAAATTTCGCATTCGCAGCTTTAATTTGCTTTTTGGCTTCATGTAGTAAAGATGATGCTACTCCAACAACTCCAATAACTCCAACAACTCCAACAACTGATAAGGGTACAGTTATTAATGTAGATGCAACTAAATTTCTTACCTCATCAGGAGCGGTAACCATTACTACCGAAAATCGAACACTTTCTAATGGAACAACAGCAGCTTGCTACAAAATTGTCACAAAAAGTACACCATCAGACCATGCGCAAGGTCCTTGGTGTCCAACAAACATTACAGATGATGCTACAAAAGGAGGAATTTGGATAGAAGGCGGAAACGTTTTCGACGTAGATGGAGCATTTGTTAAAAATCTAGCCACATTTTATAATAATACTAAATGGCAAATGTATAACACTACTACTGGTGCTATTACAAGAACTACAACTCAAGCTGAATGTCAGGCAGCTGCAAATCCAAATGTTGGGGTAGCTTATCAAAATTATTGTGTTGAATGTTTGCCTTCATATGTATCTACCCTTACAAAAACTATTTATATACCTGTTACCCCTGTGAAATTGAGCTCACCAGTTAGCTTTGGTGGTGGACCAGGCTCAGTTGGACCAACTACCCGAGGAATTGCATTTAATGGGGTGATATTTGATGCAGGAGCACCTACAAATGCAATATTGGCTGCATACACCTTAGCTCCTTTTGACGATGCTGGTGGACACATAAATATGGGTGCAGGTTATCACTATCATGCTGCTACAGGTAAATCAACTAAAATCACTCAGCCAGACGGACATGCTGCTATGATTGGTTATGCTTTAGATGGTTTTGGTATGTACGAAAGGTTAAGTACTGCAGGAACAGAATATACCGATTTAGACGCAAGTCGTGGACATTATGATGTTACTAGAGGCTATCACTATCACGTGGATAAAGCAGGTTCAAATAATTTTATTAACGGTTTAGCAGGAGCATATGCTCAATAAGAAATGAAGTTTAAATTACTATTTTTAATGATAGGAATGGTGTTTTTTACACCATTCCTATTTGCCCATAGTCCCGATTTGTCAAGTATGATGATTTATGAGCAAAACGGTAAGTATTTTTTGGCAATTAAGAGTTCGCTTATTGCATTTGAGGGAGAGATTGATTATCACTTTAATAAAAACGCTTACAAAACTCCAGAGGAATTTAAGCAATTAGTCAGTAAACATTTTCAAAAAAATTGTTTACTGATTATCAATAATGATACCATCAAATTTATTCATCCAACTGTTGTACTTGGACACGAGACCACGGTATTTGCAGAGTTATTAAATGTGCCAGATAAGTTTAACTCTCTTTATGTAAGAAATATAGTTTTTAAGGATATGCCTAATAATATGTGTGAGCTAATTCTTACTTTAAAAGGTTTGCCTCAAAAGCAGTATATTTTAACCAATGAGAACAACCAAGAAGTAAAACTAAACGTAGAAAATGATCATTGGGAAGTTGAGGAAACAAATGCTTCTTTTTTTAAATCTTCAAATTTGCTTTTGTGGTCATTACTTTTCTTAAGCGTTTTAGTAGTTGTAGCAATAGCACTATGGAGAAAGAAAAACATCAGCTAAAAAGGGTTTTGCGTCAGGCGCTCTGACATGCAAACTTGGAGTTTTCTACTTCTAATGAGTTTTAGTAATAAATTGAAACTTTGTGCCACGTAAACCCACCCGAACGCAAACCCCCGAACCGTTACCCCCTCAAAAGGGTGGATTCTTTTATTTTACGGGAGCGGTAGCAAAATAGGTAGCACGAGAGTGGTTTTCGGGTGAAATCCAAATTGTTTAAATTTAAACGAAGTCATGAGATAACCTTTATCAGTTCAATTATTGTTGGCGAATTACAAAAAAAGAGACCCCTATTTCTAAAGGTATCTTAGTATTTTCCAAAATCGAATATTTACGAATTAATAAGAATAAAATCAGTAACTTATCAAATAACCAAAAATAATCCATCTGATGAAACAACTTATTTACATTTTCATTGCCCTGATTTCATTTGGCAGCTTCGCACAAAATCTACCTGTAGGGAATCCTGCCCAACTCGGTTTATCTAAAGAAGGTCTCGCTCGTGTTGATGCCTTATTAGCCCAAGAATCTGAAAACCAACATATCCCAGGGTCAATCGGCATGATAGTCCGTCATGGAAAAGTTGCCTACAAAAAAGCCTTTGGAAAAGCGAACCTCGAAACTGGAGAGGCAATGCGCACCGACCATCTTTTTCGAATGGCAAGTATGACCAAGATCATTACAGGAGTCGCAGGCTTAACATTATTCGAAAGAGGATTATTCACGATGGATACACCATTGGAAAAAATATTACCTGAGTTTGCCAACATGCAAATTTTGGTAGGATATGACACCTTGAAACATCAATTCATCACACGTCCTGCGAAAAATAAGATCCTAATGAAACACGTATTTACACATACGTCGGGCATTGCCTATCCGCCCTTTTCAAATTTAGGACGCGAAGGGTATTTAAATGCAAACATTACCATCGCTTTTCCAAAGGGTGATACAAAATTAACACTTGCTGACATCATTCGCAGCACAGCAAAATTACCACTTGCGCACGAGCCGGGTGAAAGTTGGACTTACGGCATGAATCTAGAAGTATTAGGTCGAGTTATTGAAGTATTGGATGGACGAAATTTCGCTGATTACTTACGCCAGGAAATTTTTACACCTTTGAAAATGACAAGAACATTTATTGGAGTTATACCTAATGAATGGAAAAATATGACCCAAGTGTATACCCAAAACAAATCAGGAAAAAAGAGTGTGTACACGGATGAGGTAGGCAAGAAATTATTAGGTTTCTCAGCAGATATGTCGATGGACTTCTATAAAAACACGAATACAACGCTGGCGATGGGTGGAACTGATGTGATCAGTAATGTGGATGACTATGCCCGCTTTTTCCAAATGCTTTTAAATTATGGAGAATTAGATGGAGCGCGCGTATTAAGTAAGAAGACTGTTGAGATGATTGAAAAACCTTTATTTGATGTCGCTACAAATGATGGAGTTGCGAAAGGGACAACAGGCCGCTCGCAATTCAAAGCAGGCGTCACGGTTTATGTTTATCCAGAGGAACAAGCAAAATTCGAGACGATATCAGCGGGTTCGTATTATTGGAAAGGTTACTTTGGAACGCAATATTGGATCGACCGGAAAGAAGACATGATTGGAATGGTTTTTTTACAAATAGCACCAGAGCCTACACGATTTAATGAGAAATTTAGGCACTTAGTCTGGGGAAGTATTGCTAAATAAATTAATGTATTTAGCCTTTGGTAATCCTTGAATGTTTGCCAAGGTAGTTGTAAAAAGGGGGCAAATAGTATTTAATAAAAACGTAGAATCCACCTCAAAAGGGTGGATTCTTTTATTTTACGAGAGTGATAGCAAAACAGGTAGCACGAGAGGGGTTTTCAGGTGAAATGTGGGTTTGTTTAATTTTAAACAAAGTCAAGAAATTACTTCTATCGGTCCAATTTTACTAACGATTTACATGGAAGTGGAAAGATGATTTTACAAGAAAGAAAACGAATTAAAATGGAAACTTTAAAACAAAGAAGATTGAACTATGAGAAAATAAAAACAGACAAAGATTGCACAGAAAAAAAAGAAATTATAAATTCAAAAAAATACGAAACACTCCTTAAGAAAAGGTCCACTTTAGTTTGACGACGTACAATTTATACTCAAAAATAAAAAGTTATTTACTGATAATATTATTATAAGAGCATAATAAACTTTCAGGTAAGAAAATTTCTGATGAATCGAAGTTTGATCTTAAAATTCTAAAATAACTTATGGACTATTTTTTAAATGCCTTAAAAATATCTTTAAAATTTATTATAATATTATTCTTAGTGGGTAGTATCTTTTTTTTACTTGGCAACAAAGATAGAGAGAAAGTAATTCCTCAATTAGACGGGCTGAAAGTTCCTAAGGGTTTTGTCATTGAGCGTGTGGTGGATCATGGTATGATTGCCTATCCTATGTTTGCCTCTTTTGATGCGGATGGAAGGTTATTTGTCTTCGAATCGGATGGCAGTTCCCCGACAAATGAGGCAATGTTAAATAAACCATCATATCATGTTCGATTGTTGGAAGATACAGACGGAGATGGAAAATTTGATAAGAGCAAGATTTTTGCTGACTCACTTTCTTTTCCGAAGGGTGGTGTATTCTATAATGGCAGTTTATATGTAAGTTCCTCTCCCAATCTTTTACGTTTGACCGATACCAATAGAGATGGTATCGCAGATAAGCGGGAAGTTGTCCTGAGCGGTTGGGTATTGAATTCAAATGGAGCCTTATTGGGTGGACCATTTTTGGGTCCCGATGGATGGTTATATATGACGGATGCTCGTCGCGGATTTGATATAAAGACTAAAGAAGGATTAAATCTGAAAGGGAATAGCGCTCGTATTTGGAGATGTAAGCCCGATGGCAGCAGCTTGGAATCTTTGGCGGGGGGTGGCTTCGATAATTCAATAGAGTTGGCATTTATGCCTTCAGGAGAGACCATTGGGTCAATGACCTATTTTATCGAACCGCAAGCGGGAATGAGGGATGCAATTATGCATTGGGTAGAAGGTGGGGTTTATCCAAAGTATAATCCCGTTATTGAAAAGGATAAAATCATTTTAACTGGCGATTTAATGCCAGTCATGAATAAAATGGCTCGAGTTGCTCCATCTGGAATAATGCGCTATCGTGGCAAAAGTTTTGGCAAAGAATTTCAGGGTAATTTTTTCTGCGCAGAATTTAATACAGGGAGAATCATTCGTCATAAGATTGTAGCCGACGGAGCGACCTATAAAACGATTGATGAGCCATTCTTTACGTCGAGCATTCAGGATGTACATCTGACGGATGTTCTGGAGGACGCAGATGGAAGTTTACTTGTTTTAAATACGGGGGGCTGGTTTATTTTAGGCTGTCCGCTTTCTAGGAAAGCAAAAATGGATGTTCAAGGAGGTATTTATAGAATTAGGAAAATGGGCTCCGCTAAAATAAGTGATCCTTGGGGTTTAAAATTGAATTTAAATTCAATGACAATTTCAGAACTTGTTAACGCTACCAAAGACTCACGCAAGGCAGTTTGCGACCGTGCGATTGAACTATTAATTAGCAAGAGAGAGATTGCCGTATTACCAATTATCAACTCATTACTTAATTCTGCCAGCGAGGAAATGCGAGCAGCAGGAATATTTGCCCTTTCCCGAATTGCAACGCCTAAAGCTATGATTGGAGTCCGTGTCGGCCTAATGGATCCTTCAGCGGTAGTAAGAACCTCTTCCGCGCGCGCTTTAGGACTAGCAAAAGATAAACTTTCGGTATATAAATTGATGGAGCTAGTGCAAAAAGATCGTTTTGCTGTTCGTCGGCAAGCTGCAACAGCTTTAGGTCAGATTGGAGATCAACGTGCCATAAGCGCACTTTTAAAGGCGTCGGCCGGCAATAATGATCGTTTTGAAGAGCATGCTATTGTGTATGCCTTGATTAAATTAAATAATATTAATCCATTACTTGCAGCATTAAATAACTCATCCGATAATGTTAAAAAAATAGCATTAATTGCTTTAGATCAAATAGGGGGGGATGCTTTGAGGAAAGAAAATTTATCTGCTTTCCTAGCAAGCAAAAAGCCGTCATTGCAAAAAATTGGAATATGGGTTGCTTCTCATCATCCCGAATGGTCAGATATTGTCATTAACTTGCTTAGAAGCCGTTTTAGTACTAATGAAATTTATGAAGATGATATTACATCAATGCGTGAACTGATGATTAGCTTTAGTCATGATAATAAATTACAGGTTTTTATTGCTGAACAGCTTGAAAGTAAAACATCATCAAACGCCAAAAAAATATTTTTAATGGATATCATTTCTCAAGCTCCTATGGAGAGTATTCCGATTGTTTGGGTTCAATCATTAGTTAAATTATTAGAAAATGGTAATGAAGAAATTAAATCAAGGGTATTAGGGCTGATTGAATCTAGAAGAATTAAATCTTTGAATGGTCAACTCAATCAGATTATTCAACAGGAATTTGCTCGTCCTGATTTTCGATTGAAAGCTCTGAGCTCCAAGCTACTTTCCGTACCCACCTTGTCGGATAATGAATTTAATATGTTGCTTTCTTACTTAAGGAAAACAAATGAATTACCCATTCGGCAAATGTCGGCTCGGTTAATTTCTAATGCGAAACTAACCGAGGCTCAACTAGGTAAACTTGCCGTTGAACAGTTGGCAAAAATGGATCTTTATCTATTACCTAGTCTTTTGAGTGCATTTAAAAATAATACAAGTGAACAAATTGGTTTGGCTTTGGTAGCTGCTTTAATTGCCACACCTGATCGTTTGGATAATATTTCTGAAGAAGATTTAAAAGAATTATTTAAATCATATTCGCTAAAAATTAAGATTTTGGCAGATCCACTCTTGGCAAGTTTGGCCGAGCGAAATGCAAGAAGATTGGGCAAACTAACTACTATTGAGGCGCAATTAACACGAGGTGATGTGGCTTCTGGAGCAAAAATTTTCTTTGGCAAAGGGGCCTGTTCTTCTTGTCATGCTGTGGCTGGGAAAGGGGCAATTTTTGGTCCTGACTTGACAAATATAGGACAAATTCGCTCTAGTCACAATATTTTAGAGGCCATTCTATACCCAAGTGCTAGTTTTGTGCGCGAATATGAGACTACTAGAATTACTACTAAAACTGCAACTTATGTAGGCGTTCTTAAGGATCAATTATCAGATGCTATAATAATTTCGACAGGTCCGGGTTTACAGATTCGTGTTCCTAGGTCAGAGATTATCCTAATTGAACCTATCAGTATGTCGATGATGCCTGTTGGATTGGTTGAGCAATTGACTCCTATCGAATTATCTAATTTAATGGCTTATTTAAATACTCTTCCTGATGGATTGGGTAACTTGGTAAAAAGAAAATAATTTTTATTTATAAGGGAGCTTTTTATGAAAACAGTATTTTTCTTTTCCCTTTTAATTATAGTATTATCTTTTTTTATCAGTGGGTGCCATAGACGTCGTCAAACCCAATGAAACATTTAAATATACCTTCGCTCCTGATTTTTAAGCTAGATGGATTCGTTTTTCAACTAATAAAAATTATTAGGCGACTAATGGGTTGACCTACAAATAAAGTGGACATGAGATTTGACTTGTATTTCAAATGATGAATATTTTTTTTAACATTGTTTAATATTAAGCAATATTAGGGGACTTTTAATGAGAATTAAATGAATGTTTCAACCGCTTGCTACGAACATAGATCTTAAATTTAGGTAATGTCTGACAAATTAAATGCTTGGCTTTTTCGTTTCGGTTTTATTTGTGTGTTTGTACTTCATGGAGTGTTAATTAATGCGCAAGCCGTACGGTCAACCTTAAAACTAGCACTATTCGATGTGGACGCAACACCACCGGTAGGGACTCACTTAACGTATGATCCTATGCTTAATGATTGGGATTTGAGTTTACGCGCGAAAGGAGTCGTTATTTTGGGTGCAGGACTACCAATCGTCATGTGCTCAGTGGATTGGATTGGAATCAGTAATGATAGTCAAGATGAATTTAAACGCGTTATGGCTGAAGCGGCTGCTACAATTCCCTCTCGAGTTGTGGTGCATGCCATTCATCAGCATGATGCCCCCTCATCTGATTTAGGGGCAGAGAAATTAATGCAAGAGGCAGGTTTAAATCCAATCGCTTTTGAAGGGGCCTATACAAGAGATCTGATTAAACGTCTTGGACTTGCCATTCAGAAATCTATTTCGGTCGCAGTACCCTTCACGCACGTCGGGAAAGGAGAGGCTCCTGTGTACCAAGTTGCCTCCAATCGGCGGATTATAGGTCCTGATGGTAAAGCCAAAGCTTCACGAACTTCAGCCACCCTTGATCCAGCTATTCGTGCTGAACCCGAGGGATTAATTGACCCCATGGTCTCTTTGATTAGTTTTTGGAACAATGATAAACCCATTGCGGTTTTAAGTTATTATGCTTCACATCCCCAAAGTTATTATAGAACTGGGGTGGCCAATCCCGATTTCCCAGGAATTGCTCGTTTTTTACGCCAATTGGCTGTTCCTGATGCGCTTCATATTCATTTCAACGGAGCAGGTGGAAATCTAACGGCTGGAAAATACAATGATGGAAATAAAAAAAATAGATTGATTTTAGCTGAACGCTTAGCAGATGGGATGAAAAGGGCATGGGATCAAACCCAACTTGAGCGCGTAGAACCAAATTCCATTCAATGGAACATCGAATCGGTCGCTTTGATTCCTGCAGCTCATATTGAATCCTTGGAGGCAAAAATGAAAACAGAGACTGCTGTATTTTTAGCCAATAATGTATCTAAATTAGTTTGGTTAAAGCGTCTGCAAGCTGGCAAAAAGATTGATCTTTCTTGTTTAACCATGGGCCATGTAAGGATCCTTCATCTCCCCGGTGAGCCTTTTGTTGAATATCAACTGGCAGCCAAAGCTGAACGCAAGGATTTGTTTGTTGCCGTAGCTGGTTATGGAGATTATGCGGTGGGTTACATTGGAAATTCGATTGCTTACGCGGAAGGTGGTTACGAAACCGGACAGGCCTCAGCCGTTACTGCGGAGGCAGAGGCCATATTAATGAAGGCAATTCGCAAGCTCTTACATTAATTTTTGAAATGAAAGCTTTTATGTATTTCTCGCATAATCCGAATGATTTAAAAGGGTAAGATTTCATTTTTTTTAATAAATCCACCTTCGCGAACTTGACAAATTTTATTTTCTCGAATCAAATGGATGAAGTGTTTTGAGCCAATATTTTAATGGTAGTCAATTCGAAGGATATGTCATTATTCGTTTATAGGAGCCCAATAAGCACAATGTCCCTCAGGACTCACTGGACCTTTAAATAAAAGACAAGCACCACATGGTTTACCAGGGGCGGGTATAAAAAGATTGCAATTTCCACATTGGTTATTTTCAACAGGCGATTGACTTACGTAGGCCAATTTTTTTCTTTTCGAAATTTCATCTGCACTGACTTTAGAAAGATCATCGCATGGATTTTTAGGATCACCTTGGGGCACTTTTTTTTTGGCTGGCTGCTTTTTTGAGGCGCTCGTTTTTTTCCATTCAGTCACTGAAGCATTGGATTTAAGGCCCGGTATAATTCCTGATCCTGCCAGTAGGTAAACCATTTTCAAATACTTTTGAAGAAAGTTTCTTCGTGCATATTTATTCTCTTTCATTTTAGTGCAATTTGCTCATTTTCAATTTTTGGTCTAAAGTAATTGAAATTAGAGTGCTGAGTAAATTTGACGCAAGGTTTGAAAGGAAGCATTTACTTCAGACGCTAATCCTGTTTTTAAATGGCCTGCGATTTCCTTTGAGGCGCCATTTTTAGTTAAGCCTAATTTAAGTCCTTTTAATGCAGCCGTTTGTAAATTTGAATCGCTCATGGTAGCAAGAGAAAATAAATTTAAATAGGATACCATTTGGGATTTATTGTTTCTAGCTGCGATGGTATAAGAAAGGTCTTGTAAAAAACGTAGTTTCCAAGTTTCGGGATTTGGAGAAAATACATGATTGTCTACCATAGATTCCAAAAGATCTGGTGATGAACCAAGCTCTGAACTCAAAACCGCCAGCCTCAGCCATTCATTTTGGCCTTGACTTTGAATAAGTTTAGAAAATGCCGCGATAATTTTTTGGCTTTTAAACTGCCCGAGACTTAAGGTAGCCTGCAATTTCACCCTTGGGGATGAATCATTCAGCATTTTTAGCATGGTTGGAAGTAATTCTGAATAGCGTTCGGCTAGCATTAAAGCATTTTCACGAACATCTGGAGAAGAATCTTGTAATCCTTTTTTAATGACCGCTATATCCAATGCGTTTAAACCATCAAGCACGTATAAAAGGTGTAACCTCGTTCTAGGATCCTTGCTTTTATTGAATAGAAGTTTGGCTTCTTTTACGACTGACTTATCTTGACGTTCGAGAAGCAAACGGTGAGCATGCGTGCGGTACCATCCATTTTCGTAAGATAAATAGGTAAGTAATTGGATACTTGATTCAGCATTTAGATTGACTTTAACACTTTTGTAAAGAGTATTAGCCGGTTTAACCCGATAGATTCGTCCCATATCACTTCCTGCCATAAAATCCATGTCCGCTTTTAGGTCATCAGGAATCGAAACAGGTGTTTCAATATGTTGACGGTAATAATCAAGCATATATAGGTATCCGTCAGGGCCAACCGAGAATGTAATGGGGCGAAACCAGGGATCGGTGGAAGAGATGAATTCCGTGGTTTTTTCAGATTCAGCTCGTTTAGCCACCATGACAGGACTTGTTTCACTTGGACTTAAGATATCCCGATGGACCAAATTTCCTGATACGTCACCCGTGAAAATATTCCCATAAAACTCTTTGGGCATTGCATCCCCATGGTAGATGGTACTTCCAGTCGACCCACTAAATCGGTCTTCCGCATATTCGATCCGATTCAAATTCGCTTCTTTGAATGATTTATTTCTACGGGCACTTCTTTCCGCCCGCCAGTAGGGAGGTTGAGTATCTTGAAAAGTATGTTCTTCGTGATCTGTGATACTTGTACTAAATTTCGATATAGGAAGATAGGCATGCCTGTGCGTATAGCGCCAAGGAATAATGGATTGTTGGATATGAATTGAATTCTCAGTAAAGAAGCGATGACCCCAGTCATCCATGGTTTGACCAAATTGTCCTGAACCAGTTTCAAGCTCAAAAACATTTCGATCTAATCTAAAACGAAAATCGGCACCTTTAACATCTAATGGGGGCATTCCAGATAATTGGGTAAAGCTTACTTTTCCATTTTGGCCATGGTTATTTGCGTAAATCCAATTATCAACGCCTAATTTTAGGCTGGTAATTTGAGCTTCTGAATTGTTTTGAAAAAAACCTGAAAATAAAATTTCCGAGGTATCTGATTTGCCATCCCCGTTGGTATCTTTTAAATATAGAATATGAGGTGCCGCGGTAACAATTACCCCCCCTTTCCAAAATAGCATACTTGTCCCCTCCGTTATATTTTCAGCGAAAATGATTGATTTGTCAATTTTACCATCACCATCTGTATCCGTCAACAAGCGAATTCGGCCATGGCCTTTTCCGAGCTCAACTTCGTAGGGGTAATCGGGCATTTCTAAAACATAGGCATTTCCTTGGGCATCAAACTCTAAAGCTACTGGATCAAAGACATGGGGTTCAGACGCAAATAATTCAACGGAGAACCCTTCGGCCACCTGCAACTTTTTCATGGATTCTTCGGGACTAAGTGGTGTGGCATATTTCTGAGCCAAACTCTCCGTCATTCCACAAATGAATGCTATTAATAAAAGGATATTTCTGTTCATTAAAGGAGTCATCATAAGTAATTTTTTTTATGATTGAGATTTTCAATTAAAGAGGTCATTTTAATAGTTAATTTGACGATTTTAAAATTAAAAAAATCAGAAAACCAAATTACAAAAATTTAGTTAAAATAATGTCAGCTGATGGTAGCCGTATAGACTCGTCCTTTGGGTACTCCAGAATATACCTTAAAAGGGTAGATTATTTTTTTTATGGGGATCAATCCGCTACTTTTCTTAATCGTATTTCCCTCAAATCTAAAATGGCCCCCTCCTTAAAATAATCATTCGATTTAAATCGAATTTGCTCATTACCTTTTTTTAAAGGTAATTTCCCCACAATTTCAGCTGCGTAGTTTTCCCAAGATCCACTTGGCCTTACTCGTTTCTTTAAATTACCTTTTGAACTAGATAGCAAGAAATATTTGCCCGCTTCCGCATCATCCACTGACCATTCCAGAAGCACCTCATAATTTCCAGATTCAGGAACTTGGACATCCCAAACCACCTCGTCATTGGCAGTAAACCAACCAAACGCACGCCATTCAGGCATGTATTGAATTTTAGGACCGATCGCCTTCCCTTTTTCAGCCGTTAATCGCAAAGAACCGTCTTTTTCAACCAAAACCCGGCTGGGTCTATTCACTGAATCCCTTGGAAATGGAGCATGTGCCAAGTCATTTTTAAAATAATCCCCCACTGCTTTTTGAACATCGGCCTCCACAGAAGAGGTAAAAGGAGAAACCGTTTCAACCTCATAGCCCCCCAAAACATATTCCTTAGCTGTGGGAATATAACCCAACCAGCCATTCGTATACCCATAGAAAAAGGTATTTTCAAAGGGTGAAATTTTCCTAATTTCATTGGAAATCTCACAAAATAATTCACCAGGTAAGCTCCAAATAGCCAATGATTGATTGAATTTTAAAAATCGAGCAGGTAAAATAACCACATCTTCCCCTGCCCTATTTTTCTTTTCATAGGCTTTTAATTCCGGAATCCATGTAAGTGATTTTTTTCTCAAGCTCTCGATTTGAGTAGCGCCGGAACTTATTCGCATAGATTGAGTGAGTTGGCCAATGGACTTATAAATATCGACTATTTTATCCCCCAAAGCCTCTTTAAAAAACCTCATGGAAGTATCCTTTGAAACTACTTTATCACCCAAAGGCATTGTGTTAGGAGCTAAATTACCAGCGGCCCCATTGATAAATAAGACAGGCGCTTTTAGTTTTTCTTGAACATACCTAGAAATAAGACCGGGAACATCCCCACTGATATACAAATTATCCTGCCCAAAAAACGTCCCATGAATAGGGAAATTGGCTATTATGGCCATCGGGCTTCCATCCAAATTATCTAAACGAATTAAGCCAATTTGATCGTCTACAGGGCCTTCCGGGTAAAACCCCAAGGCTATTTTACCATTGGGCCTTCGTTCCCTCCGATTGATATTGGCCTTAGATTCTCCCATTCCAAATCCAATGTTAACTGGTCTCAACATCCGCCTAGCCTCCACAATCCCATCGATTAATTTTTGCTTAACCTCTTTTAAATACTCAAAATCAATCGGATGCTGATAGCGATCACCCATAAAAACGGCAGGAAGTCCGGGAGTACCCAGTTCCGGAGCCGAATGGGTATGTGTCAACGTCCACCAAAAATTAATGGGATTTATTCCAAGTTTTTGATCTACCTCGGCCGCGACTTGATCATAGGTGGACGGAGACATCACACATAATTCAGAAGAAACAAGCAAAAATTGGGTAAATCCATCATCCATCAAGACGATACGGTGAAAAATACGATCACGCACGCCGATCGACTGTCTAGCGCCATAACCTAAAAGCATTTTGGCGCTTTTGGGCGTAATATCTACCGTTACTACCGAGGCCCTAAAATTAGCCTTCATTCCAAAAGATATCAGTAAGAGAAATAATAGAGCGTATTTTTTCATCATAAAATCACAAACCATTTTCTATGCAAAAAATATGAGATTAAACTTAATAAAGAATAATTAAAAAATTATCAAGATCAATCACTCCTTAAGGAAAAAGTCCAATTTAGTTTGACGACGTACAACTTATACCAAGTGATTTAAATTCAGTTCCTTGTGCTCTCTTGTTTGTTTCATTTAACAATCAACTAATTTTTATCAATGATTTTTTTAAAAATTACATTTCCCTGCCAATCCACGAATTGAATTAATAATTGTTGCTCACTCATTCCGATAGTGGCAAATCCAAATTCACTTTTAGCAAATTCCGTTTTAGCCTTGCTGTTAATTTTTCTAACTTCAGATCCTGCTCCTGATATAATTTGATAAAAGGTGTCTTTTTCTTTTGGATTGTCAAATTCCAACTGATGTTCGTGGCCAGAAAGTAAGAGATCAACCTTAAATTCGTTTAATAGTCGACGAATAGATCCTGACATTTCATTTATTTGTCCATATCTTTTTCCGGCGGTATAAATGGGATGATGTGCTACAACTACCTTCCAAGTATCTTTACTTTTTTTCAACTCTGATCGAAGCCATTTCAATTGTTCAACCGTATCTGATTCCATTACATTTTGACGCATTAACTCATCCTCTATTGAATAATATTGTTTTATAAATGGGCTGGAATCTAAAAAATAAAAGCCAACGGTTTGTTTTGACTCACTGTTAATGCTTTTATGTAAGCTATAGTATTTTGAAGGCATCTTCCACCGGGCGCTTATGCCCGAGTAGTCTATTTCTGCTTGTGGGTTTGTTCGATAATCGTGATTTCCTAGCACAACATACCAATCAATATAGCTAGAATGATGTGTGTAAACATCTTCAAAAGAACTTTTCCAACTAGGATCCTGAACGCTTTTTACTCCTGAGGGGTAAAAATTATCCCCAGTACTGACAATAAAATCAGCATCAATTCCTAGGGATGCAGTGCCTAACTGGTGAGCAACTTTTTTTTGATAAAATTGACCATGTCTACCCCAATCGCCTATCACACAAAAATTGATCCCGTCTTCAACGTAATCTAAATTTTTTATGATTGAGTCAGTATATCCGGATACTATTTCTGAATGATAATTCTCAATACTATTTTTTATGGTTTGACTAAAACTTGAAAAAGTGATAGTTAGTCCAAACAATAATTGACAGATATTTTTCATAAAATGTAGTTTTAAGAATAAAACTATTGTTTAGAAAGCTAGATTAAAAGGCTTGACTGCAAAAATAACATATAATTAACAATTTGGAAATAGTACATTTTTTTTTTTGAAGTAATTTTCCGCAATGTTAAAAAAAGTAATAAAACCAATTTGTTGGCTATTTGTCTTTACAGCTATTTCTCACGGTCTTTTCAGTATGGATATAAAGGGCACGATCATTGACCAAAAAACAAAAGTGCCATTAAGTTTGGTCAATATTAGATCAACCTCTTCATCAAACCTTTATACGGTCTCTGGTTTAAATGGTGAATTTAAAATTAAATCAGATAAGCTGCCGATTGAATTATCATTTAGTTTAGTTGGATATAAAACGATACAAATAACATTATCAAATGCTTCTACCAATATCATTGAATTAGAACCCTATGCGGCCGAATTAAATGAAGTAATTGTTAGTGCTTCAATTGATAAAAATAATGATGTTGCGGCAAGGAATATTGAGAAGTATTCAACAAGTATTGCCAATATTGTAAGTGCTAAAACCATTGAACAATCTCCCGACATTACAGTGGCGAATGTGATCCAGCGAATTTCCGGGATAACCTTAGAGCGAACAAGTAATGGAGATGCGCAATATGCGACCTTACGAGGAATGGATAAACGCTATAATTTCACGTTAGTGAATGGACTTAAGATTCCGAGTCCCGATAATAAGAATAGGTTTGTTCCGCTTGACATTTTCCCTGCGGACATGTTGGCGCGATTGGAAGTGATCAAATCGCCAACCTCCGATATGGAAGGAGATGGAATAGGTGGGGCCATAAATATGGTGATGAAAGACGCACCCAATTTGACTACGTTTTCAATTAATTTGAGTTCTGGGTATAATGACTTATTTTTTTCCAAGGATTTCCAATCATTTAATCATCAAGCAATTGATTTAAAATCCCCTTATGAATTAAATTCAAATTTATACGCCGCTAGGTTTAGAGATTTTTCTGACGACTTAACAAAAATCAGTTACACTAAACCGTTACCTAATCTATTCCTTAATTCCTTTTTAGGCGGTCGACTATTTAAAAGTAAATTAGGTTACATGGTAGGAGTTAGTTTTCAAAACAGTAACCGAGGAAACAATAATACCATTTACGGGTCAAATATTTCCACGAGCGATGCCTCTAATTTACCTGTCTTAACGGGTAAAACTACACGTCTATTTTCTGACCAACAAACGCGATTGGGTCTGCACAGCAAATTAGATTACTATTTTTCTGAGCAACATAAAATTCAGTGGTATACGGCGTACTTAGACTTTAGTAATTATCAAATTAGGGATTCGAAGGGTATAGACTATTCGATTGGATACGATCCGGGACGTGGAAATTACAATGTTTCTTATGGGACGCGATTTAGGTATACACATCAAAACATTTTGCACAGTGCCCTAATGGGAGAAGATTCATTTTTTGAGGATCGATTCAAATTAGATTGGTCGCTCGCCTATGCATTAGCGACGAATGAAATTCCAGAAAACACAACAGTCCATACCGTATCCACGGTTAGAAATAATGTGGAGAATCAGATATCGGTCGTCACGTTAGGTGGAGCGGATATTCGATGGGAACATAATTCGGATGAAGATTTGACTGGAAAAATAAATTTCAGTACACAATTTGCTTTAAATGACGCTACCATCGATTTATTAGCTGGTGGCTTATATCGTGTCAAAAATCGCTCTAATTTTTTTAATGAATACAATTTGCGGCCATTTGATGACAGAAAGCCTATTGGTCAAAAAAACAATTTAATCAAAGGGGTTGATTGGAATGATTATTCAGAAATTTTATACAGTGTTTACAATCCATTTGGGGCGATTGGAGATCCGTTGAATTACGACGCGTCTGAAAAAATTCAAGCGGGCTATATTCAAGGTAAATTAAGTGCTGAACATTATCAGCTTAACGCTGGCCTGCGAGTTGAAAATACGGATCAGGGTTATCAATTGATCAATCCAATAGCCAATGTTAAAAACGTTGGAAATCAGGTTTACACGGATTTACTTCCTTCTTTTCATTTTAAATACATTTTTAAAGAGGGAAAGCAAATGCGAATCTCGTATACGAAGGCAATCAATCGTCCTAGTTTTTTCGAGATTGTGCCCTATAAAATTATAAATGAGGAATTTACAGAAATGGGAAATCCTGATTTAAAACACACCGTTGCAGATAATTTTGACTTGAGATATGAACTATATCCAAGTCCATCCGAACAATTCTTGATTGGTGCTTTTTACAAGAATATAAATAACCCCATTGAGTTGGGAATTATCGATCAGGGTCAGGGTTCTTTTTTGGTTCCATCAAATTTCGGTGTGGCTAAAAACTATGGTTTAGAAATCGATGCCACAAAATACTTTTACAATTTTGGTGTGAAAATGAACTATACGTTTACGAATTCAGCAATCACAACGTCCAAAGTATATTATGAATTAAATTCAGATCCAACCTCCAGTATCAAAAATGTCCTAAAAACAGGAACTCAAACACGGCAATTGAATGGACAAGCTGCTCACCTAGCAAATTTCACGCTTCTGTATAAGAACATCAAACAAAACGTGGATGTGCAGCTTAGTGCTAATTATACAGGTGATAAGTTATTTGCCATCTCCAGGTTTTTAGATAATGATACATGGCAAAAAGGATTTATTCAATTGGACTTATCTCTAGAGAAAAAAATAAAGAAGTTTACTTTTTATATCAAATCATCCAATTTGCTCAACACACCTATCGAATTATATCTGAAAAAATCAAATAAAAATAATCAAACGCTGTTGGAAAATTTTAGCTATCCAGCTGGAACCTTGTTGCGAAGTGATATAAATGGAATTGCCTTTCAAATAGGATTTAAATTTAAACTATAACTTACAAAAAAATGAAAAAACAATTATTTATCGCGCTTTTGGTCGTTAGCACTATGTGGGGCTGTAAACCAGAAGAAGAGATTATCGTAGTTAAAGGAGTTAGTGTGTCTCCTGCATCACTGAGCATTAAGCCAGGTGAAACTTCTACCTTGGTTGCTACCGTTTTGCCTACCAATGTAGTGAATAAAAATGTTACTTGGTCTAGTTCAGATACTACGATTGTTAAAGTAAACAATGGTGTAATTACGGCCGTAAAGCCAGGAAGTGCGACTATTAAGGTGACAACGCAGGAAAAAGGCGAAGTAGCTACTAGTTCTATTACAGTAAGCGCGAATGATCCAATCACAGCAAAGGGTGATGTATCAGGGGTATGGAAAAAGTACTCTACTGTGAATGTAACAGGACATATCAATGTACCGGCTGGCGCTACGTTAACAATTGAGGAAGGGGTGGAAATCATTATGGCCACTGGAGGAGTAGACGCAAATAAGACGAAAATTGAATTTATTGTTCACGGTAAATTATATGCAGTAGGTACAAAATCTGCGCCTGTATTATTTACGATACCAAGTGCTGAGAGAACAGTAGCTAATACGTTTGGAAGAGCATGGGGAGGTATAATTGGTAGTAAAACGTGTAGCGAAATACTTCTTGATAATGTAATTGTGGAATACACGGGCGCAACGACGACTTCAGCTTCTCCAAGTTCGGTATTAGGATTATTTAAGGCAGCAGGTGGAGAAAACATGGTAGCTTTTAATACAAACAATCCGACAGGTAAATATGTAATTACAAATTCAACTTTTAGAAATAATGGTGAAGATGCGATTTATGTTCAAGGAGGAAGTTGCATTTTTATGAATAATCTTTTTCATGCTGTGGGTGAATCAGGAGGAGAAGCAATTAACGTAAAGGCGGGTACAAAAGTAGATGCGGCTGGAAACATTATGTTTAGCCCAAATACAAATGCATTTAAATTATCAAACAGTGGTGCTAGCGCTTCGAGACCTCAAGCTCAAATTTATGCATATAATAATACGATTATAAACTCAGGTTGGAGAAGAGACCCAAATAAACCAAAGGGTGGTTCGGTTTGGTTAGAGGCTGGAGTTTTAGCTTACGTGTATAACAATTTAGTTGTTAACAGTATGTTTGGTAATAAAGCGCCTAGTTTTGGTGTTAATGCAACCACTGGTCCTGATGTAAATAGTAAAATGGAATACAATTTCTTTGCTTCTGGAACTCAAAAAAGTACGATTCCTCAACATGTTACCAATGGTACCATTACAGCTTTTGATGGATTCAAAGCAGGAGTAGTTGATTTGGTAAGAAATGCAAATGACATTTACGCAGGTTCTGCAGGTGATGCGACAAAAGATCCTAAATTTGTCAATTTCCCATTAAATGATACGCCGGTAGCTAGTTTTACTTATAATACAAGCTGGGATTTTAGATTACAATCTTCTTCTCCAGCTTTAACAGGAGCTAAAACAAATTTCACTCCATTCTTTTCAACGACTGGTTTAACGTTGAACGGAAAAGAATACAAATCTCCTGCACCGGCCACTTATTTTGGCGCGAAAGGGATTAATTAAATAAATATTTTCTTTTTTTGCAAAAAGCCAGCTTTTAGCTGGCTTTTTGCATTTTTAAGTAATTCTACTTTAGATAATCATCAATTAAAAGCAGACATGTACAGGTTATTCCTTGAATTGATTAATTATAAATAAATCTAGATTTTGATTGAAATCCCTTCTCTTGCTACCACTCCTGCTACCACTCCCGTAAAATAAAAGAAACCACTCGACCTGAGTGGTTTCTAGTTACCGTACGGTTTAAGGAAACCCTACCCTATCGAATCTTAATTAGATCAAAAAATGAATAAGTTACTAGGGCAAAATTATAAATGGGTAAAATTAATTGTTGATACTTAAGTTTGAAAAGTAGCAAAAGGCCAACTACGTGAAATAATTAAAAAAGAAGAAACACTCCCTAAGAAATAGAATCTATCGGTCCAATTTTGGTGACGATTTACACTTATAATAAATTTAATATTATGTTAACATTCTCTAATCATAAATTGAGTACATTCTAAGTGAAATTAATATAATAACTAAAAATAATTCGTCATGCGTTTAAACAACCCTTCCTTTTTATTTATTGGAGCAATTCTAATTCTTAATGCTTGTAAGAAAGATTCTGAGTCCGTAGCTCCTATTGAATATCCGACTACAGCAGAAGTATCAAACCCAACAATTTTAGCTGACGTAAATGGAGTTAAAATATATAACGGTGGCTTTGGTTCAGGTATGGTAATAGACCCAAAAGATCCCACCGTTTTTTACATGCTTACCGATAGAGGTCCTAATATTGATGGAACAATTCCAAACCAAAAAGTGTTTGCCAAGCCCGATTTTGCCCCACAAATTGGGAAGTTTCGATTAAAAAATGGTAGCTTAATCCTTGAATCGATAATTGAACTTAAAAATCAAGCAGGTGTCAAGCTTACAGGTTTGCCAAACCCTATAGGGCAGGGTGCTACAGGTGAGACTGCAATTTCAACAACAGGTGCTACACTTTCGACAAGTATTGATGGATTAGATCCAGAAGGCTTTGCACTTGCGCCAGACGGCACATTTTGGGTAGCTGATGAGTACGGTCCTCATCTTGTTCACTTTGATGCAAATGGTAAAAGTATGGAACGAATAAATCCGTATTCTACAGGAACAAGAAAATTGCCACTAGTTTTAGCTCGCCGTCGTCCTAACCGTGGTATGGAGGGTTTGACCATTACTCCTGATGGTAAAACAATTGTAGGGATAATGCAATTCCCACTATTTAATCCTTCATCTACCCTAATTTCGGGTTCTTTAACGATTCGAATATTAACATTTGATATTGCTACTGGTGCAACTAAGGAGTTTGTGTATATGATGGAAAAATCTACTTTACAAGCATGTAGTGAAATCACTGCCATCACCAATAACACTTTCCTAGTAATCGAGCGTGATGGTGAGTTTCCAACTGAAGTAAACAGATCAGCAGTGTTCAAGAGAGTATATAAAATTGATTTGGCTAATGCTACCAATATTTCAGATGCCACAAATAGTGGAAGTGGTAAATTGTATAATGGAAAAACTGTAGAAGAGCTCAAAACTCTTGACAAGCTTACAGAAAATGGAATAGTACCAGTTACTAAAACACTAGTTGCAGACTTGATGACCGATATACCAACACTTTACCCTCATGATAAGGCAGAGGGTGTAGTTGTTATTAATAAAAGTTTAATTGCCGTATGTAATGATGATGATTTCGGCGTTGTAGGCGTTGGTTCATACTCAGCAAAAAACTTGCCTGGAGCTGGTAATACGGTTGACAAAAACAAGGTTTACTTTATTAAATTGAAAACCCCACTTTACTAGAAACGAGGTTATTCATGTCATTTTTGGTTCAATTGTTAATGATGGAAACCCTCAACTAATTTAGACTTTATTTAGTACTCTTTAGTTTGACGATTTACAGTAGCCGTATCGACTCGGCTAGCGGGACCACCATAATCCACCTCAAAAGGGTGGATTCTTTTATTTTACGGAAGTGGTAGCAAAACAGGTAGCACGAGAGGGGTTTTCAGGTGAAATCTAACTTCGTTTAAATTTAAACGAAGTTGTAAAATAATCATTATCGGTCCAATGTTGCTGACGATTTACAAGCTTTACACCTTCAAATCCATATTCATCATATTTTATTGAGTTTATCTTTACCCAATTTTTAATGGAGCACGATGTGAACCTTTAAGCTTATCTACAGAAATTAATTTTGGCACTTTGATTAGGTACGATTCGATAAATCATACGGAAAATTAAGACAAATTCCATAAATTGCCTTCAAAACTAACGTTTCATTGTTATGCGATTTTTAAAAAAAAATTTCCTTTTTTTTCTTGTACTAATAGCTTGTAAATCCGAAGAGCCAAATAGTGTAATGACTAACCCAACAAAAAATTTAGCTCAAAATTCATTAAAAGATAATATCACTAAAGTAGTGGAAGTTAAATCGAAAACAGGGAGGATTTGGATGGATCGAAACCTTGGCGCAACAAGGGTCGCAACCATGAGTACTGATACAAGCGCCTACGGTGATTTATACCAATGGGGAAGAGGAGCAGATCAACACCAATTAAGAAAATCGATAAATACCACAACACAGACTACTACGGATATTCCAGATAACGCAAACTTTATTTTACCATCGAGTCCACTAACTGATTGGAGGAATCCTCAAAATATAAATTTATGGCAGGGCGTTAATGGGATAAATAATCCATGCCCTACAGGCTATCGTTTACCAACAGAAACTGAGTGGAATATCGAGCTATCGAGTTGGACTTCAGAAAATGCCGACGGGGCATTTACATCCCCTCTTAAATTAACAGTAGCTGGAAGTCGTGAAATACTGATCAATAATGTGGGTATTAGTGGAAGTTACTGGAGCAGTACTGTTAGTGGGGAAGGATCCCGGTATCTCAACTTTAGTAAAGCGGGTTCATACACATTAACGCATAATAGAGTTTACGGAGGCAGTATTAGGTGCATTAAAGATTAAGTCAAACCAACTGAATTAATCTGATTAATACATAGAACTTCTCCATTAAATTCCCATTTATTATCGACGTATAGTTTGACAGCGTAAAACCTAACTCTATTTAGGTGTGAACGAATAAATTCATTCACTATATATGACTTTGAAATATCTAATTTGATGCCTTAAAAGGTAAATTAATGATTGTCAAAAAAAACAGAAAACAGAGTAAAATTTTTGATAAACAATTTATTACATCCCCATCATGAAAACTCATCTTGTGGCAAACCATTAAGCCACCTCTAAAGGCTTAAAAGATAAAATATGGATTTATTAAATCCCAAAATTTGTTGAAAAGAAATAAATTGGGTCTTTATTTGTCAAAATTTGAAAAAATTAAGACCATATACCTATGATTCAGATACCTATAAACAAAAACACCTTTCGATCGAAAGGTGTTTTTGTTAGATAGTGAAAGGTTTTTTTTAAACGTTAGCTTGTTTAAAAGTTTGATTTAACACCCGTGTCAAAATACAAGCGAGTCGCAATATCATCTTTACCACCAGGTCCCATTTTAGATACAGCGTCAGCTACGCCAGCCGTGTTACCTGTTCTTTCAGCATTGATGAATGGCATTCTCTTGATAAACTCTCCTACAGGAATAATACCCCAATCTGGGCTAGAATCATTTTTAGCTACCGGAGGAATCTTTGGATATCCTGTTCTTCTAAAATCAACCCAAGCTTCTAAAGTGTTTGTAAATGTATTAAGGTACTTTTGAGTAATGATTTTCTCCAACTTCAATTCAAGATTGTCTGTTTCGTTCCATGCAACTGTAATAGTCGAGGCAGCTTTATTGCTATTGCGTGCATCCTTTGGATCGACATAGTCAATAGGCTTGCTCGTTGCATCCGCTAAATAAGCATCCACACCTCCTGCACCCCAATCTTCAAAAGATAACCTAACCCCATTTTTGTAATTTGCTTCAGCAGAACCTGATCCAGCCCAACCTCTTAGAGCGGCCTCAGCTTTTAAGAATGCAACTTCTGACGCCGTAAATCCACGTCTTGTTTGTGCACTATTAAAATCATTTGATACTTTAGAATAAGGTACCTTATCCGCTTTTGCTACATTGTATGAACCGTTACGAATTCCTTTATAAGGATAGGCAGGATGATCGGCAGCCAATGACACATCAGAAACTGGCGTGAAATATTTTGAAATACGATTATCTTTCAAGCCAACTAAAAAAGATTCTATAACACCACCCATACGCGTATCATCCCATTGCCAGCAAATTTGTGCCACTGGCATGATGTTTCCATTCAAAGAAACTAAAAAGTTTTCTGAATTCGTATTAATTAATCCAGCAGGATCTGCCATCGCTTTTTCACCTTGTATTTTAGCAAGTGCAGGGTTTACTTTCGATAAACGCATGGCCAATCTTAAACGCATCGAGTTGACTAATTTCATCCATGCAGGGATGCTTCCTTTGTAACTAGGATCAAACTTAGTAAAACCTGTATATGTTTTATTAGAAGCAAAATCCGTTTGAATTTCATCTAATTGTTTGAAAAACTGATCATACAAATCAGACTCTTTATCATAATTAATTTGAGGAGTAGTTGCGCCATAATTTGAATAAATCACAGGGCCATGGTAAGCAGACAATTTAGAAATTGACATAATCCGAATTAATTTTGCCCAAGTAGCAAACAAGGGCAATTTATTTTCATCTGCCAATCGAATAACCTGCTTTGAGGGAGACATTACATTATTATACGTACGACCCCAGAAAGAGTTCCAACGAATATAATAAGTAGTATTGTTTACATTACCTACAAAGTCGGTAGGGGTATTCATATAGCCCATCCAAGAATCATGTAAAAGATCCTCTTCTACTTGACCACCGAAAAGGTTCAACAACATCCCTGAGAAAGGAGAACCTACCAGGTTGAAATCTTGTTTTAATAACTGATCCGAAATTTGATTTGGATTCTGGTTTATTTTCTCAAATTCTTCAGTACAAGATACTAGCGCAATCAAAAATAGTGATGCAAATAATATTTTTTTCATAATAACGTGATTTTAATATTTTTTTTAAAAAGTTAATTTGACATTAAAGCCAATTGATCTAGTTGAAGGCATGCTAAATACATCATTTGACTGCATTCCATTGGCTGTACTCATGGATTGTTCAGGATCAAATGGTGCTTCTTTATAGAAGAAAAATAGGTTTCTAGCTACTAAAGAGAAAGAAGCATCTTTGATTGGGAAAGAAGTCTTATTAATTTTTAAGTTATACCCAAAAGCTAATTGACCTAAACGTACATTTGTTCTAGAAAAAACATACGGTTCCATGATTTTATTTCTATCACCAATGGATGAGTAGTACAGCACTGGATCGATGGCATTAACCGCCGCTCCGGTGCTTGATACTGCGTTAATGGGAATCGTTGCGTTTAATCGTGCATCTGCAGATCTTTGGCTTGCACCATAAGAATCTAAGAACGCTTCTGTTTTAGAAAAAGCTACACCTCCAAATTTTGCATTAATAAGCGCACT
>CAMARL010000008.1 GCA_945860325.1 Spirosoma fluviale
AAAGGATATGTTTTTAAGGCCAAATTATATCCAAAAGGTTGCAAATATTTATCTTGGGCCAATCCATCTTTTTCAGCGACTGACATCACATGAACCGATTTAATAAATCCTAAAGAAGTGGGATTATCTCCATCACTAATCCAGTTTGATCCTATAATTCCCAAAGCATTTGAGTGATTTTTTACATATTCAATGACTGCTGGGTTAGAGCCGGCAGCAAAGACGGCCAATTTCTGAGTCCCTGGAATACCTAATTTGTCGATTAAAAATTTAATGTTGCTTGAATTTGCTTTGTCCACCACCAATAAAATTTCTCCAGAAACAGAACGAGCACCCATTGTATTCCAATTGGAAATCTTTCCTTCCATTAAGTCTTTCAATTTGGGTAAACTAATTAAGGTATCCGTATTTTGCTTATTAGTTAAAAGAGCAATTCCATCAGCGGCAAATGGGAAACTGCGGTAAGTTATTTTTTCACGCGTAAAAATTTCCTTTTCCTTAGAAGTAAGGTCCCTGGAAACTACAATAGATCGAACTTTTTCGTTTAACAAATCGGCTACTGCTTCATTTTCAGGCGTGAATTTTAAACTAATATGAGCAAAATGATAATTATTTTCAAAAGCTGTTTTTTCAGCTTTTAATAGCAACTGAAAAGACTCATCCACAGCGATGACAATTTCCCCTTGCGCTGGCCCGTCCTTAATGTCCTCTTTTTTACTGAACAACGAACATGAAAAAAAGATGCAGGAAAGGAAAAACACTCCACATAAATTACGAGCCGTATTCGCCATATTCATCTTCTTTTAATTCTTTATAATATAAATATGCTCTATAAAATCTAAAAAATCCATAGGCCAAAAATAATAATCCTAGGTAAAAATTAATGGACACCTCAAACCAGAAACCTAGTTGGGCCTCCGACCAAAACGCCACATAAACACCTAACAAACAATAAGCTAGGGCAGCGATTAACCGAAACAAAACATTAATTACTTCTGCAGCTGACAATTTCATCATGAATGTTAAAAACAATCAGACCTGCCAAAAACAAATTTAGCAGGTCCGAAAGAAATAAATAAAATATTATTCAGATAATACGAAGGTAATTGGCTGAGTAAATCTTGAACGTACTGCACGGCCAGACTGCTTGCCTGGATTCCATTTAGGTACTGATTTAATCACGCGCATTGCTTCCTCATCGCAACCAAATCCCACTGATTTTAAAATCTGAACATCTTGAATTGATCCATCCGTGTTAACAACGAACTGAACATAAACCTTACCGCCAACGTTGGCACGCTGAGCAGCTGATGGGTATTTTAAATTTCGCTGAAGGAACGCACCAAAGGCACGTGGTCCACCAGGGAATTCAGCTTGTTGTTCCACCGCAGTAAAGATTTCGTCTTCTGCAGGCTTAGGTGGCTCTACTGGAGCTGAACCTTTCGCATCTGGATCAACAGGTGGTTCGAAATTTTCCGTTTCACCCTTCACAGTTTCAGAAGCTGTATTTCCTTTTACCTCCTCTGGTGGCGGCTCAGGCTTTGTAACTTCCTCATCACGTTTGATCTCAGGAGGTAAAAACTTAGTCGTAGTTACCTTAGGGATTTCTTTGGGTGGTGGCGGTGGTGGCGGCGGCGGCAACTCAACCTTCTTAGGTGGAGGTGGCGCGTCTAATTTCATTACTTCAGCAGTGATTTCTTCCTTGCTATTGATGTTTGCCGTCAACTGTTTCCAGAATGCTGCAATCAACAATGCACCTACGAAAAGAGCAGAGCCTAGTAATACCGACCGTTTGATAACCTTTGGATAGGTAGTCCTTAGAATAAAAGCACCAAATTCTCGGTTCTTCTCTCTAAAGATAATGTCATCCAATGTAGCATCTTGGCTTATTACTTGTGACATAGTATTTCTTAATTTAAAAATTTATTAAATAGGCTGTCGCCATTTTATTTACCCGAACGTTTAATTAAAGCCTCCGAAAATGGATCAATCTCTAATAAGGCATAACGCTTATTTCCAGTAATCGCACATTCATCAAGCATATCCACCATATTACGGTATTTTGCTTTTTTCGTTGGTTTAATAACGAGCGTAAAGTTGTTCCCGATTTTCTTCTTCAAATCCGCAATTACCTTACGAATACCTGTATCAGAATAATCAGTCACATCTATTTTAGTACCTGCATCAGTCGGGATACCTTGGTAATAATACACCTTAAACTCATCTGGAATGACCGTTAGGGTCTCAGACAATTTAACTGGTGACGTTTCCTTTGTATCCGTCTTATCAGGCATGTTTAATTGCATGGTCACGGGTTTAGCTAACGTAGTCGTTAACATAAAGAAAGTGATTAGCAAGAAGCCTAAGTCCACCATGGGTGTCATGTCAATTTTGGTTGACATTTTTTTACTTCGCTTCTTCCCTCCGCCTTTCTTACCCCCACCGGAGCTATCTATTTCTGCCATTTCTTAATCTAATTAATAATGAATACTTATTTCGGTTTTCCCTCAGGAGATGTAATCAATTGGAATATATTGATATTTTGCGCTTGCAAAGTACCAATGATATCACTGAAAACGTCATAATTAGAATTTTGATCTCCTTTGATCGCAATCTTCAGATTTGGATTTGATAATTTGGCATATCCTACCCAATATGACAGCTCATTACTAGCTGAATCGATCGGAATACCTTTTATCAATTTTTTCGCATCTGCTGGTTTCATATTCAACACTTGACGCATCGCACCAGCCGGGTAGCCTACAATTTCAGAAGCCATATAGTTCTTCTTCATCTCAGCTGTTATAGCAACTCCATAGCGACTAGCCATGCGCTCTAACATAAACTCCCTACCTAATTGATCGTCAGATGCCAAATAAACACCACCCTCATTCGATACACTTATAGTCAGCATACCATCTTTCGCATTCAAAGGTTTCTCTGAAATAGATGATGGTGGAACTATGGTAACTGCCTCCTCAGGACGAAACTTCGCGGTTAACATGAAGAACGTCAACAAAAGGAAAGCCACGTCACACATCGCTGTCATATCGAGTGATACACTTTGTCGTTTGGCTTTAACTTTTGGCATAACAATTAATAATTTGAACTGTGAAAAATAATTTAAAATAGGCTTCCGCCTAAAAGGTTCAAATATTAATTATGATGCGTAGCATAATTTTGGTTAACGCTCAAACCAATCTCATCAATGCAATAAGTTAATTCATCAATTTTAGATGTAAATAAGTTATACGCAATGATACAGATCGCTGAAGTACCAATTCCTAACGCTGTATTTACAAGCGCCTCAGAGATACCATTCGCTAATGCTGTTGAATCCGTAGATCCACCTGAATTTCCTAAAGCAGAGAACGCCTTAATCATACCGATTACCGTTCCTAAAAGACCAATTAACGTAGACACCGAAGCTAATGTAGCAATGATCGTTAAGTTTTTCTCTAACATAGGTAACTCTAATGAAGTAGCTTCCTCAACTTCTTTACTTAAAGAAGCTAATTTTTGCTCCTTATCTAAAGACTTGTCGCCAGTCAATTGCTTGTACTTTTTCACTGCAGAAAGTGTTACGTTTCCAACAGATCCTTTTTGCTTGTTACATGCAGCGATTGCAGCTTCAGCATCATCCTTATCTAAAGATGCTTGAATCGAACGAACGAATGCATTTACATCACCCGTTCCTTTTGCTTTTCCAATAGTCAATAAACGCTCAATTGAAAATGTTAGAGCCGTTAAGAAACACGTTATCAAAACTGGTACAATGACACCACCCTTATATACGATACCAAAGTAATCGCCTGGAAGTGGATGACCTTCATTTGTTCCACCTTCAAAGTGTGAACCATCTCCCATGACAAACATGAAAATAAGAATGGAAATAACAAATAAAATAATTAAAATTAAACCTGCAGAAATACCGCCAGATTTTTTTTCAGTTGCAGCTGGCTTAGCAGCTGGCTTTGGTTGTTGTGTACTCATTAGTTTGGTAAATTTGGGGTTAAAAAATTAATAGTTTACATAACACTTTCAAAAAACACAAGACACGTAGTTTTCATAATTCTCGCTTCCTTGGTATTTTCAGTGAAAGCAAAAGTAATGTAATTCTAATTTAATTTTAACATGGTTTAGGTTATATTAAGATGATTTTTTTTTCATGTCAAAGAAGCCTATTGTACTATCTTAATATTTTCCCTTAAATAGCATCGATTATAGAGTACTTTTTCGGGATTAAGAATTTAAAAAAAAATTAAAAAAAAATTAAAAAAACCTCAAATTGGTATAATTTATCGGCTAATTATTAATTTAGACTTCTATTTAGTCAACACATGGATTCTCCTTTTTATAAAAAAAGCCCAAAAGCATCTTCTAGAAAAAGTGATAGCTCCTCTCTTAAAGAAGCCATTGAGTCGCTGCTTAAAATTTATAAATTACAAGGAAAATTTGACGAGACCTATGTGTCGGCCAACTGGGAGCTAATTATGGGCAAGCCGATCGCTGCCAGAACGCAAAAGGTGTATGTCACCAATCACAAATTATTTCTTCAAATCGATTCAGCGCCACTCAAAAAAGAATTGATGATGGCCAAACAAAAAATGATCGAATTAATTAACAAATCAGCTGACAACGAGGTAGTTAAGGAAGTGATTTTTCTTTAATGCCTACGCTTGTAGAGTCGTCCATCCACAAATCATAGGCTAAAACACACCAAACAATTAATAATGGCAAAATCATTAATGCATATTGATTAATGTATGCTTCACGAATGTAGCGAGGGAATAAATCCGTAGGAGAAAAGCTTGATATAAGTAATGTGCCAACCAGCAAGCTACACCTTACCTTATTTTTAGGTCCCAAAATGAACCATAATCCTACCCCTGGAAACGCCATAATTAACGTGGGTGATTCAGTTCCCGTACTCGCAAGCATCAAGTAAATGATCACGAAGGCTAAAATCCTTAATTGGAAATCAATCCGACCCCATTTCGCCGGCTGAAAATAAACAATCACATTTAATAGCATCGATGGAATCAAAAACCATAAATTGGATAAATTAGCATCCCCAAAAATACGGCGAAACATGCCCATCACGCATACATCTGTTCGTACATTTTGAATATTTATATTTAGTTCATTCTTGTGAGTCAGTATCCCAATCCAATCATAATACGTTTGAATACCATATTGATAACCTCCTAAAATCATCGGGGTAATCCCCCAAATGACCAACCACACAATTAAATAATAAAAAAAGAGGAGCCTAGTTTTTGAAAAAAAGAAAAAAGCCAATCCTACAATGCCATAGAATTTAATCAAGATCCCTAAAATGATTAAACAGGCTGCCCAAAAATCCCGACCCCGATGAACATAAATATAACTCCACAAAATCATAGAGATACATAAGCCATGAAATTGCGTGTTTAAAAGAGCAGTAATCGCAGAATTCAAAATAATCCACAAAATACTAGCTCGCTGATCTATCCGAATGGGCAAATGCTGAATCGCAAAATATAAAATGGCTGAGTTACACAAATTCCAAATCACGACGCTCAAGCCTAAGGGCATCCACGAAAAAGGAGCCATCAAAATAGCGAAAACAGGACCATATAAATACAGATCAAAATACTCTTTTGGATATTCTACATACAGCGGCATTTGATTAAAAAAATGACCTGTACTCGATTTGAAAATGACAAAATTATTAATATGAGAATGAACATCAGAAAGCAGATACTGCTTCAAGCCTGTGATAATGCCGAGCAATAGCCATATTGAGATTAAAACGGAAGGCCGACTATGCCATTTGATTTCCTTATTTTCCATCTGAAAGGTTTTTTACGTACTCATTCATCGTGATGAAATCCTCCGAATGATTTTTTTTCAATCCCTTTAAATAGGCTTGAAGTTTAGTAAGTAAGGCTCCTTGGTGACCTCTTTTTACATGAAAAGGCAAGGGATATTTTGACAAGTCTGCAAATTCCCATGGATGAAAATACACGTTTATAAACCTGTTTTTTCTCAAACAGATGTGAGATAAATAATTAAAAACAAATAAAGGGAAATTTTTAAAGGCCAACCAAAATAAAGGGATTCGTGTTTTAGGCGTAACCGAAGCAGGCACATTCCATAGCTCATGCTCGAAAAAAGGGCATGTTGGCTTATCGCGATGATCATACCGGCCCGGAATCCAAGTTGGATTAAGAGACGAGTGATACGCATAACCGGCCAGTTTGATTTCAGTTTCATCCACATATTGCATCCTGGCCATCCGAAAACCTGTCACCATGCGGCCACTCAGTTTTTCCAAAAGATCCTTCGATGATTTTAAATCCTTTTTCGCGTCAAAACTTCCATGAAAATACCCATGTGAAGCCAATTCATGCCTTGGATGTAATTGTGAAATCCAATCAGGGTTGTTTTCTGCAAAAACCCCCGTACAAAAAATGGTGATGGGTATTTCTAATGCGTCAACCAATTCCATGAAATTTTTCAAGCCCTTTCTAGAGACCGCCAATTGTTCCTCCAATGAGAGTTCAAACCCATATTCTAAGGGTATATCACACTCTTCAACATCCAAGGTAATCATGATTTTAGGTGTGGCCATGCTACAAATTAATCATTCTTCGAACCAAAATTGACCCAAAATTAAATAACTCAGTTAAAATTGTCTTGAACTTCATACTTGAAAATTGGATGCCTTCACGAACCTGTACATAAATCCAATCCAAGCGTATATCCTTTTGGTTTGATGCCATCACCAGAAATTCCATGTCAAATAAAAACGCCGAAATCTGTGTTTTGAGAAAAATAACCTTGCCTTTTTGATTAAATCCTTTCAGCCCAGATTGCGTGTCTTTTACTTTTAAACGAGGAAAAAACAAGTAATTCATGACCTTCAAACTCAAGGAGAAAATTTTACGAGCCAAGGGCAATTGATCATAATAATGCTCATCTCGAACACCAACAACTATATCAACATTTTCTTCATCCAATTTTCGATACATCTCCCGTGCGTTTTCCAGTTTATATGGATAATCAGCATCTGTGTAAATAATAATCTCAGAAGTAGTTTGCTTTATTGCTTCCCTCAAAGCACCGCCCTTTCCTAGATTTTTAGGCAAATCAATAAAATGAAAATGGGGGATTTCAGCGGTTAGAAACTGGATATCTTGTTCATTGATTCCCTTAGAACTGCCATCATTCACCACGTAAACTGCAATCGGGAGTTCTTTCGGTAATATCTTAACCAATTGCCCATAATAATGCCCCAAATCCTGCGCCCAATGTAAGTGCGGATTGTAACATGGATGAACTAAGTCAAGAGATTTATGAACTTTCAAAAATATTTTTTTTGCAATAATACGAAATTTAGGCCTTGGGTATGAATAAAAAAACGCAGATATTTGTTAGCAAAAATTTTTTCTATGTCAATTCCCCCATTATTAAATTCTGGCGACCTAGTTTCTGTTTTATCACCGGCATCGCATACCAACTCAAATGCCTGGGAAAATGGAATTGCATTGCTCGAAAAATGGGGATTACGTGTCGACCGAGGGGAGCATTATTTATCCCAACATTTTGGTTTTGGAGGTACCGATGCAGAACGTTTAAACGACTTACAAATAGCGCTAGATAATCCAGAAGTTAAAGCCATTTTCCCGATCAGAGGGGGTTATGGCACTAGTCGCTTATTGGACGATTTAGATTTTTCCCATTTCTTGCAAAATCCGAAATGGATTGTGGGATTTTCAGACATAACCGCATTATTAATGCACATTGATACATTAGGTGTTGCCGGAATTCATGGCCCAATGCCCAATAATTTTTGCCAAAAAGGAGGAGAATTTTCACTAGAGGCATTGAACGGATTGCTGTTTAATGGACGCGTCCACTACACATGTAAACCACATGCATCCAATCTATTAGGCGAGGTTCAAGGGAAATTAATTGGCGGAAATCTATCCTTGTTGACACATTTAATAGGCACTCCAAGCTTTATTAAACCCCATGGAAAAATTTTAGTGATCGAGGAAATTGGCGAGAGACTGTATCACGTAGATAGAATGTTGGTCCAATTAAAACGATCTGGGTATTTTGAGGGACTTGTCGGCATGATCATCGGTGGATTCACCGATTGCAATGAGGCTCCCTTAACCATCGGAAAATCTGCGCAGGAATTAATTTTAGAACATACCAAAGATTATCAATTCCCCATCGCCTTTGATTTTCCATTAGGCCATGTTCCGGCAAACCATCCGGTGGTTTTTGGGGTGAAGACCAACTTACTGATAAGTTCTGAAAAAGTCCAACTCTCTGTTCAACTTTAAGATTCATTTGATGTAATAAGGGCTAGATTTGAGTCAATCAATTCGCCACGATGCTCGCAAAAACATTTGGAAGCTCTGTTTTTGGAGTATCCGCTTCTTTAATAACCATTGAAACCAATGTAGGCCAAGGCACCAAATGTTTTTTAGTGGGCCTCCCCGATTCAACCATCAAAGAATCTATCCTTCGAGTAGAATCCGCCTTAAAGCAATTGGGCTTCTTCTTCCCGCGTAGAAAAGTGATTATCAATTTGGCACCAGCCGATATTCGCAAAGAGGGATCGGCTTACGATTTACCTATTGCACTTTCCATTTTACATGCCTCTGAACAAATTAGTTTTCCTGATTTAGATCGCTACGTAATCATGGGTGAGTTAGGGTTAGATGGCGATTTAAGGCCGATAAAAGGGGCATTGCCCATGGTTTTAGAAGCTAAAAAACAGGGTATTTTTAAAATCATTTTGCCCAAACAAAATGCCAACGAGGCCGCCATTGTCACTGAGGTGGAAGTCTTTGGGATGGAAACACTCCAAGAGACCGTCCAGTTTTTACGAGGAAAAACGATACATCATAAAACTTTGATTAATGTAGATGAATTGTTTACTCATCAAACCAACGATTTTGAGCTCGATTTTTCGAATGTTCAAGGTCAGGCGCACGCCAAAAGGGCCATGGAAATTGCCGCTGCAGGTGCGCACAACCTCATCATGATAGGTCCGCCGGGTGCAGGCAAAACAATGTTAGCCAAAAGAATTTCGAGCATATTGCCGCCGATGACGCTCCAAGAAGCACTCGAAACGACCAAAATACATTCAGTAGCGGGAAAATTAAGTGATAAAAAAGCACTCATTGCGATTAGGCCTTTCCGTTCGCCCCACCATTCTATTTCTTCCGTAGCTCTGATTGGCGGTGGATCTGTTCCCCAACCAGGGGAAATTTCATTAGCGCATCATGGGGTTCTTTTTTTAGACGAGCTCCCCGAATTTTCAAGACATGTATTAGAAGTGTTGCGCCAACCGCTTGAAGATCGAAGTATTCATATATCTAGGGCAAGATGGGCGGTCGAATTTCCGGCTAATTTCATGTTGGTAGCCAGCATGAATCCTTGCCCTTGTGGATTTTACAATCATCCCATCAAGACTTGCACCTGTGGGTCTGAAAATGTTCGTAAATATTTAAATAAAATTTCTGGCCCATTATTAGATCGGATCGACATGCATGTAGAAATTACCCCTATTTATTATGAAGAAATGACTTCAGAAAAGCTGACAGAAAGTAGTGAAACGATCCGACAAAGAGTCATAAAGGCCGTTGGCATGCAGAAAAAACGATTTACAGGAGCCGTAAATACCTATTCAAATGCCTCCATGTCGTCACAAATGGTGAAAGAAATTTGCCAATTAGATGTGGCATCCCAACAACTACTTAAAAGCGCGATGGACAATTTACAACTTTCCGCTAGGGCCTATGACCGCATTTTAAAACTGGCCAGAACGATCGCAGATTTAAGTCAAACGAATCAAATTGACTTGGCACATGTGGCGGAAGCGATTACCTATCGAAATTTAGATAGAGAAAATTGGGCAGGATGATGTATTTTTGAAAAAAAATAGGTTTATGCTAAAGAAAATTTTAATTCTATTCCTCTTCATTCAACAAATTGCTTTAGGGCAAAGCAAAACAGAAAACCCTTCATTTAGGCCTTTAGAGAGCTTTGAGCAAATATTTGCCAAAGCTGCCAAAGAAAAAAAGCCCGTATTTTTCGAAGCATATCTGCCTACATGTTCCCATTGCTTGGCCTATGACAAAACATTACGCGACCCTAAAATTAAATCGTATTTGTCAACTAATTTTTTAGCCTACCAATTGGATTTGAGCAAAAGAGAGAATGGCTTATTTCTAAGAAAGAATAAAATATTTGTTCCATCGACTCCTTCCTTTATTGTTTTTTCGCCGGAAGGTAAAGTGATCAATATCGAGCCTGTGGGAGATGAAACCAATTCCATCGATGGGATTCAGTTGATTTTAAATAAAGCGAAAGACATAAATAAAAATATGATCGCAAGCCTTAAGAAATTTGATGCTGGAGATCAAGATTTTGATAATATGTTATCTGTGGCGCTATTTGCTCGATATACGATGGATACCGTAAAAAATATGGAAGTCGTTAATAAGCTTGCCAATTCAGTAAAGCCTGATCAGTATCTTGATAAAATGTCATTCCTATTAATGCAGCGAGTGATGTTAGATACGGATAATAAGTTATTCCAATTTTTCATTCAAAATCTTCCGGCCTACAAGAAAAAATTCGATTCCTTGGAGGTAAAACAAACGGCTGAAAATGTTCTGATGTCCAGTTTATATTGCAGCAGGGCTAGAAAATATTCCACAGGCAAAATTGATCAAATAAAAAGTGGACTCAGGTTATTAGGCGTACCCGAAAATCAAATTGCCACACGCTGTATTGTTTTGGAGGTGTTAATTGACCTAGGCCAACAAAATATTCAGGCTGCAACGGGAAAAATCAAAACCTATTATCAAGGAAAACCCATTCCGGAAAAGGAAATGGAATTTTGGTGCGCGCAATTAAAGCGAAATCAAAAAGCGGAAATGCCTTGCCCTTTAAACCCATAAGATAAATTATATCCATCAAATCGCTTTTACCTTTGGTATTTTACTGAAAAAAAACTAATTTTCTAAAAGGTTTTCAACTCGGTTCTATCCATCAACCTATGAAAAGAATTTTTACTTTATTTCTCTCACTTTCAGTTTTGTTCGTTTCCACAAGTTCGACCCCTTTAGGTGGGGAAGAAAGTCTTGAAGACGTATTTAAACGAATAAAAGAGGAGGTTGAAAATAACTCAAAGGCCTATACAACATTAGGAGATGCTTGCGCTAAAATAGGCCATCGGTTAACGGGTAGTCCTCAGGGGAAAAAAGCAGAAGAGTATGTGTACAAAATGTTCAAAGATTATGGATTTCGCGATGTAAAATATCAGGGATTTCAAGTAGAAGCTTGGGCTCGAGACACCGTAACTTTATCGGTCGCTCCTCCAAAATCAGATGATTTCAGGGAAATCCAAGTAGTTTCACTCGCCATGACTCCCGTGGAAGCTAATATTCAAGGAACCATCGTGGATGTGGGAAATGGCTTGGATGCCGATTTTGAATCTAAAAAGGAATGGGTTAAAGGCAAGGTCGTTTTAGCCAACATCGGTTTGTTAGATGCCGCGCCAGGAACTAAAAATTTACATCGATCAGAGAAAACAGCGCTTGCCATACAATATGGTGCTATTGGCGTTATCTTTTCAAATAGCGTTGAAGGGCAAATCCTATTAACTGGAACGGCGTCTGTCACTGGGAATTTAATTTCCATTCCTGCGGTTTGTGTTTCTTATGAAAGTGGGATTGAAATTAGAAAATGGTTGAAAGAGCAACCCGGATTATTGGGATTAATTGAGATGCATAATGTCAGCCAACCCATTAAAGCGAGAAATGTAATAGCCACTTTAAAGGGAGAGAATCGAAAATACAAACATGAAAAAATTATCATTGGCGGCCATTTGGATTCATGGGATTTAGCTACAGGCGCCATAGATAATGGAATTGGTTCCTTTTCAGTCATTGACATCGCCCGAACATTCAAAGCATTGGGATTAAAAAGTAAGCGTACCATCGAATTTGTCGCCTTTATGGGTGAAGAAGGTGGATTGTTAGGTTCCAAAGCCTATGTAGAACGGGCAAAAAAATCAGGGGACATTGATCAAATCGTTTATATGATCAATTTAGACATGACCAATAATGTCCACGGATTTAATGGAGGAGGAAGAAAAGAGCTCATGCCCCTTTTAAAAGAAATTGGCGACAAGATTAAATCCATCGACGAAAAATTCGCGAATGAACTTGAGAATTCCGCCGGTTTGCATTCAGATCATCAATCTTTTTTACTCGAAGGAATACCTGCCAGTGCGCCCATGGGGAAATTATCAAAAAGCGTTTTGGACTGCTATCATGCAAATTGTGACGTGTTTGAATTAGTCAATAAGAAAGAATTGGAAAACACCGTAAAATATACAGCGATGCTACTTTACGGAATGGCAAATACAGTCAATTTCCCTGCAAAACGACTTGATTTCTATTCGACACGTGATTTTTTTATCAAGGAAAATCTCAGAAGAGAATTGGAATTAGGCAATGAATGGCGCTGGGGCAATGATTAGTGAGTAATTTTTTAATTAATATGACAAGCTTTTTTAAAATATGAATAACTCGAATCCTTCTTTCTTTGATCATGATATGGAAATAGTCCCTGAATCTTCGTTTAAGTCAATCATTAAGGTTATTGGTATAGGTGGCGGTGGCTCTAATGCCGTTCGTCACATGGATAAGTTGCACATTAAAGGTGCTGATTTAATTATCTGTAATACTGATTCACAAGCCTTAGCTTCTAATTCTGTCAAAACAAAAATTAAACTTGGGAACCAAGGATTAGGTGCGGGAACGGATCCTGAGGTAGGCCGACAAGCTGCCATTGAAAGCAAAGAAGAGCTAAGTAAAATATTAACGGATGAAACTGAAATGGTTTTCATTACCGCAGGAATGGGCGGAGGTACTGGAACAGGCGCAGCTCCAGTGATAGCCCAATTAGCACGTGAAAAAGGGCTTTTGACCGTCGGCATTGTAACAGCTCCTTACAAGTGGGAGGGAAAAGAAAAAATAAATTACGCCTTAAAGGGCATTGAAGAACTTAAAACTTATTGTGACACCGTATTGGTGGTCATGAATGATAAATTGGCCGAAATCCACAAAGATTTAGCCTTAAAAGATGCATTCTCAAAGGCAGATGATGTGCTTGCAAAGGCCGTAAAAAGTGTCGTTGATGTAATCGCAAAACCAGGTGATGTCAATACGGACTTTATGGATGTCAAGAAAGTATTGAAAAATGCGGGACAAGCCATGATGAGCTCAGCCTTAGGCCAGGGAGAAGAAAGGGCTTTAATGGCTATTTCAGACGCTTTAGAATCTCCACTTCTTAATTCGCAAGAAATCAAAGGAGCAAAAAGAATTTTAGTGACGGTCTCAACCAGTAGCAAGAGAGACTTAGTGATGAGCGAACAAGATATCATTGTTGAGTATTTACAAGCAAGGATTAGTGAGCAGGCAGACATGATCAAATTTGGCATATCGACGGACGAAGATTTAGAAGATGATCTTTACTTAACCGTCATTGCCGCAGGTTTTGAACATGAAAATGATGATCTAGATAAATTTCACCGAGGAAGTACCGATGGATATAAGCAAGGCACTCCGGCATCCATTTTACAAGCAGGAGACAAATTTGACTTTGACGACTATGGCTCTGGCGGCCAGGCCGCTGACTTGGAAAATGAGGTCGTAAGGTTTGCTAAATTAGTTGACTTATACAAAAATGGTGGACCCTCAGAAAAAGATTTTGCCATCCCCGCCTACCAAAGAAATAAGGTGCCTTTATATGATTTGAGGACGGTGCCTCAAGATCGATGGATTGAATTAGCGCTTTACGAAGCGTAAAATTCGCTAACCTTATTGACCGTTTCGCGGATTACATCTTCGCTAGCATACATAATTTCAAATTCGGAAATACCTGGAATTCCGCCCATGGAAATATTGGGTCGCCTATATTCCATTTGGGAGTCTTTCATGGCCCTCGCACTTAAATGAATGGCGTCAACGCCAATTTGTAAAAATTCCTGGCAATTATCGGGATGAACTCCACTGCCCGCCATAATCTCAATACGAGCATTTGACGCATCGACCATCTCGGCAATATTTAATATCCCGTCCAGAGCCTTATCTCGCTGGCCCGAAGTTAAAATCCGAGTAAATCCTAGTGAAATTAATGCCTCCATGACGAATAAGGGCTCTTTGGAAACATCGATCGCCCGGTGAAAAGTTAAAGGTATCGTGCCTGTCGCTCTACGAATTCGCTCGATAAATGTATAATCTATTTCGCCGTTTGGAAGCAAAGCACCCAATACAAGGCCATGAACCCCCGCCTCAATTAATGCCATGGCTTCCGCTTCCATCGTATCTTTTTCATAGGAGTCATAACAAAAGTCTCCCCCTCGCGGCCTCAACATGGCATGAACTTCTATGTTGGTTTGCGCTAATACTTGGCTCAACAAACCCCCTGAAGGAGTTGTTCCGCCCTCCCATGGTGAAGCACATAATTCGACCCGATTTGCACCGGCACGATCTGCAGCTAAGCAAGAAATGTATGAATACGCACAAACTTCTACGGATACACCCAGATTTTTTTTCATATTTATGTCTCAAATTAAGCCAATTTGGCACTTATTTTATATTTATTTAAAATTTAAAAAATAAATCTTTTATAAATATTTTTTTATTTTACTTTTGCAAACCGAAGCGAAGTAATTTCAATTCGGAATACAAAATTTAGAAATATTTTTCAATAATAAATTTATATCCTATGTATTGGACACTAGAACTAGCCTCCTATTTAGAAGATGCCCCTTGGCCTGCTTCAAAAGACGAATTAATTGATTTTGCCATCCGTACGGGATCTCCTTTAGAGGTGGTTGAAAATCTACAAGAATTAGAAGATGACGGACAACCCTTTGAAAGTATCGAAGAAATTTGGCCTGATTATCCGACTAAAGACGATTTCTTCTTTAATGAAGATGAATATTAAGAAATAGAGGCGAAAGCCTCTTTTTTTATGTCCTCAAGTTTCCTGCCCAATTCCGCATCACGCAAACCAATTCCCCAGCGACGGTTTAAAATATCATCCCAACAGGTTGCCATTTCATGTTTTTTCAAATAGTCTATTTCACCTTGTAAATAAGGAAGGCCGTCCAACAATAAGTCCGTGCCTTGCGGTATAGTCTGACAAAATACAATGACCTTCGGGGCCAATGAACCATAGGTTTCATATAAGTGTCTACGTGTTTCAACATTCAAAATCGCCGAGTTAAGAAAAAGGTCCACATCAAAAGTATCTCCCCCCATAATTGGATGATTTTTAGTCAAACATGGCGATTTGCGGACATGCAAAACGTCCGTTTCTAAAATATCCAGGGTATCCTCCGCCATGATCCGGTAAGTGGTCCACTTGCCGCCCATGATGCTCACTAATTTACTTCTTCGGTCCACTTCTACCTCATGATCACGAACCATTGATTTAGTATCTGTTTGCATAGCCGTTTGAAGTTGGACTTGCAATAAGGGTCTTAGGCCAACAAACCCCGCTTTTATATCCGATGGGCTAGCTTTTTCAGTCGAATATCGATTAAAATATTCAAGTAAATAAGTCTTCTCCTCTTCGAAAATGACCGGATTTTCAGATAATTTATCTGCATCGTCCGTCGTACCTACCAACACATATCCCCGCCATGGCAATAAAAAGACGACACGACCATCATCCGTTTTGGGGATCAACAAAGCCGTATCTCCAGGCCAAAATTTCTTTTCTAAAACGATATGAGCACCCCGACTCACTTTCATCCTTTCCTGTAGGTTAGGGTTTGCCAACTTCCTAATTTTATCGGTAAAGGGACCCGTAGCATTAACGACAGCACGAACATTGAATTGGAATTCTTTATTTCCAATTAAATCTTTTCCATGAACTTCCTTGATTTTTAAGCTTTTATGGCTACACGTAAACGAACTCAGTTCTGTATAATTTAAAACGGTGGCACCCAACTTTTCCGCCTCCTGTAAAATCGACAAGGCATACCGAGCATCATTCATTTGGCCATCGTAATACAAAATACCACCTACTATTTTTTTCAAATTTAACGCAGGAACTTCCTTTTGAATTTCTTTTTTATTTAATCCTCGCGAATCCTTCAAATTTGTGGAGCCCGCTATTTTATCATACAACCACATCCCAATCCGATAATACCCGCGATCAAACCAAGAATAACAAGGAGTCAATAAAGCTAATGGATGTGCCAAATGAGGGGCATTTTGAAGCATGATTTTTCGCTCATGAAGCGCTTTATAAACCATTTTAAATTGCTGCCAATCCAAATTTCTAACGGCTTGCTCCAAATAACGAACGCCTCCATGCACTAATTTAGTTGATTTAGAGGAGGTTTGTGAGGCGAAATCACCCCTTTCAATGACAATAACTTTATATCCACGAAGCGTTGCATCTAAAGCGACTCCAGCTCCCGTAGCCCCGCCACCAATCACACAAATATCATATGAATCAGCTAATTTTTCGAATTGATCTTGGCGGTTGAATGACATCTATTAATTTAATTTCAAATAAATAATAGGCAAATTACTAATATCAGATAAAATAAAACGCAAAAGATTCCATTAATATTGATATAAATGGAAGAGATTTTATAATTTTGCAGTCCTTTGAGTAAGCTACCGAAAATATCTTAGCTGCTTAAAATTAAAAGAGCGTTAAATTAGATTCCAGTAACAGGATTATTATGGCAAAGAAAGAAAAAAAAGATGTAATGGAAATGATTGAAAGTCCAGAGGCACTTCAGCACGAAGTTTCTAAAGTGACTGGATTTTTTGAAGAAAATAAATCAACCACATTAGGAGCGGGTATAGTTTTAATCGCATTAGTTGCTGGATTTTTTGGTTTCCAATGGTATAAAAATTCTCAGGATGTTGAGGGTGAAAAGAAATTATATAAAGCTGTTTACGCATTTGAATCTGATTCGTTGTCTTCAGCCGCTAAAGAAATGGCCAAAATCTCTGATGAATTTGGAGGTAATACACAAAATTTATCTGATTTATATTTGGGAATTACTTTGTTGAAACAAGGGAAATATGACCAAGCCATCGAAAAATTAAAGAACTTCAGTAGTGCAGATTTATTAGTTCAGGCACGTGCATATTCTTTAATTGGAGATGCTTATGCAGAAAAAAAATCTTTTGGAGAAGCCATTAATTATTATCAAAAAGCGGCTGATTATAAACCTAACAAATTTTTTACTCCTACTTATTTGTTAAAATTAGCACTTGCTTTTGAAGCAAATAAACAAGGAAAAGATGCGTTAGATGCTTATTCGCAAATCACGGATAAGTTCCCTGAATCTGCTGAATCCATACCTGCAAAAAAATACAAAGCGCTTTTAGAAAGCTCTATCTCTGAATAAAAAAATATGTAATGATGTTTTAAGGGATAAGAGCAAACGCTTTTATCCCTTATTATTTTAATCCCAAAAATATGTCATCTGCAAATAAAAATTTAAGCGAATTTCAAACCAATGAATTACCCGAAATTCAACAAAAAAAGTTTGCCATTTTAGTTTCTGAATGGAATCAAGAGGTAACTAATGCCTTGTATTCAGGAGCTTATGAAACGCTGTTAAAACATGGGGCACAAGAAAAAAATATCATCACCCAAACAGTCCCCGGAAGTTTCGAATTGACCTTAGGCGCTCAAAAGATGGCTCAAAAACCAGAAGTTGACGCAGTCATTTGTTTGGGATGTGTAATTCAGGGCGAGACAAAGCACTTTGATTTTATTTGTCAAGCAGTTGCCCAAGGGATCACAGATGTAAGCATTAAATTTAATAAACCCGTCATTTTTGGCGTATTAACCCCAAATACGCAGGAACAAGCAATGGACCGAGCAGGAGGAAAACATGGAAATAAAGGAGATGAAGCGGCTATAACCGCCATAAAAATGTTAGCTTTTTAATTATTACGATATGCAAGTTTGGAAATTTGGAGGAACTTCCGTTGGGAAGCCCGAGAGAATGAAATCGATACGCCAACTAATCACCGAGGATGGCCAAGCGAAAGTTGTGGTGCTTTCAGCATTATCAGGTACCACCAATGCATTGTTATCCATCACTGAGTCTGTAAACTCAAACAACATAGCTGAAGCTGAGGCAAAGGCTACTTTTCTAAAAGACCACTATGATTCATTTATTCGTGAATTATACCTGACAGAAAAAGGATTAAACGCTGGCCAGGAAATAATCAACAGCGAGTTTGATTACATACAAAAGCTGATTGGCACCACCCCATATTCCAACAAAGAAGAAAAGGAAATGGTGGCTTTAGGTGAACTATTATCGACTCAGATTTTTGAAGCGTATCTTCAGGAAGAGGGTGTTGATTCATTGCTTTTACCGGCCCTTGATTTCATGGTGATCGACGAAGACAATGAGCCCATTATGTGGCAAATTGAAAAAAAAATTACTGAAATATTAGCTCCACACAAAGGAAAACAAATTTTTATTACCCAAGGTTTTATTTGTAGAAACCCGTCTGGGGAAGTTGACAATTTAAAGCGTGGAGGGTCCGATTATACCGCATCACTTATTGGCGGAGCCATCCAGGCCGAGGAGGTCCAAATATGGACCGACATCGATGGGATGCATAATAATGATCCTAGAATCGTTAAAAATACATTTCCAATCCGTGAATTGTCATTTGCCGAAGCGGCGGAACTAGCTTACTTTGGGGCAAAAATTCTTCATCCAAGCACCATTACTCCAGCTAAAATGAAAGGAGTTCCCGTGCGATTAAAAAACACAATGGAGCCCATGGCATTTGGCACGTTAATTTCTGAAAAATCAACTGATATTGAAATTAAGGCCATTGCAGCTAAAGATAATATTACTGCCATTTACATTCATTCCACCCGAATGTTAAATGCCTATGGATTTTTAAAACGCGTGTTTGAAGTGTTTGAAAAATACAAAACACCGGTGGATATGATTACGACTTCAGAAGTTTCTGTTTCTGTGACCATCGACCAAACGACTCATTTAGACGCCATTATGAGCGATTTAAGGGAATTTGCCGAATTAGAAAACCCTGATAAAGACCAAGTGATTATTTGCATCGTGGGGAATTTCTGGGCAGATAAAGAAGGAATTGCCATTAAAGTATTGGATGCCATTAAAAGTATTCCAATCAGAATGATTTCTTATGGTGCATCCGAACATAATATTTCTTTACTTGTAGATGCAAAGCATAAAAATGATGCCTTAAATGCATTAAACGACGGACTTTTTAAAAAATAAATTATGTTAACCATTCCTTTCATTCGAGCAAATTCAGAAATCACCATCCAGGGATTGACAAAAAAGCATGTGGCAAATGCATCCGAAATTGTACATCAATTGATTGCAATGGATGACCAACGCAAAAGCTTATTGCAACAAGCTGAATCCGCTTTGGAAATATCAAATGCAGCAGCAAAGGAAATAGGTTCACTCATGCAATCGGGCCAAAAAGAATTGGCAGAAGGTAAACGAGCGGAGACAGCCGCGTTAAAAGGTACAATAAAAGAAAAAGAAGAGGCGGCAAAGGCAGCAGAAAAACAAATGCTCGACTTGTTGGTCACCCTTCCCAACCTCCCACATAGCTCAGTTCCAGAAGGAAAAACGGCCGAAGAGAATGAAGTAGTTTTAACGTGGGGTTCCCTGCCCAACATGCAAGCAGACGCGCAACCACATTGGGACTTGATTAAAAAATATGACATCATAGATTTTGATTTAGGCAATAAAATTACCGGTGCGGGCTTTCCGGTCTATAAGGGCAAAGGAGCGCGTCTCCAAAGAGCATTGATTAATTTTTTCTTGGATGAGGCCATCAAGGTCGGTTACTATGAAATTCAACCCCCCATTTTAATTAATGAGGATTCAGGTTTTGGAACAGGCCAATTGCCCGATAAGGAAGGTCAAATGTACGTTACGAAAGAAGAAGGCCTTTTTTTAATCCCTACGGCAGAGGTGCCCATCACCAATTTATACCGAGATGTCATCGTTAATGAGAAAGAGTTACCGATCAAAAACGTAGGACACACGCCTTGTTTTCGTCGAGAAGCAGGATCTTGGGGTGCCCATGTACGCGGCCTAAACCGATTGCATCAATTCGACAAAATTGAAATTGTTCAAATCCATAAACCCGAAACTTCCTACCAAGCTTTGGAAGAAATGTCATTGCATGTCCAAGGATTATTGCAAAAACTCAATCTTCACTACCGTGTTTTACGGCTTTGTGGTGGCGACATGGGTTTTGCTTCTGCACTAACGTATGATATGGAGGTTTGGTCAGGAGCTCAAAATCGCTGGCTAGAGGTGAGCTCGGTTTCAAATTTTGAAACGTTCCAAGCAAACCGTTTAAAATTGCGAACCAAGGTCGATGGGAAATCGATTCTTTGTCACACCTTAAATGGTTCAGCTTTAGCACTTCCTAGAATTGTAGCTGCTTTACTGGAGAATAATCAAGGTCCGGACGGTATTAAAATTCCTGAAATACTGGTTCCTTATACTGGGTTTACACATATTAATTAATTCCTTCTACACTCAGTCTGAATCCCTCTCCATGCAAATTGATGAGCTGGACGGATGGATCATCCTTTAAAATTTTCCGCAATTTAGTCATGTAGACATCCATGCTACGCGCGTTAAAATAGGTATCATCACCCCAAATTAATTTTAAGGCAAAACTCCGACTAACTGGTTGGCCCAAATTTTCACAGAGCAATTTCATTAACTCATTTTCCTTAGGCGTTAATTTTAGATCAACCGCCCCCAGCGATAAGCGCATTTTGTTCGGATAAAAAATATACTGCCCTAGGTTTATTTGTTCAGCCAAGGCTGGCAAAACTTTATCCGAATCTGATCGACGTAATACGGCATGAATGCGGGCCAACAAAACTTCCATGGAAAAAGGTTTCGTTAAATAATCATCGGCCCCTAATTTGAATCCCTGCAAAGTGTCTGTCTCCATCGCCTTGGCCGTTAAAAAAATGATAGCCACTTGGCGATGATTGGCCCGAATATCTTTAGCTAAAGAAAAACCATCTTTTTTGGGCATCATGACGTCCAACAAACATAAATCAAATTGGCCGTCGACAAAATATCCTAGTGCTTGGTCCCCATTTTGAGCCCAAGTAACGTCAAAGCCCTTTTTCTTCAAAAATTCTGTTAGCAATAATCCTAAATTGGAATCATCCTCGGCCAACAAAATTCTCGGTTGATGATTAACTTCCATAGGGCAGCGTAATAATAAATGTACTTCCAGCACCTAAGGTGCTTTCTACTTTAACTTTTCCTCCATGAGCATCCACAATCTTTTTGACATAGCTAAGTCCTAAACCAAAACCCTTGACGTTATGAATATTGCCCGTAGGCACTCGATAAAAAGGCTCAAAAACAGATTCAAGAACACTTTTTTCCATTCCAATTCCTAGATCTTTTATTTTGATGACACACTGACCTTCATGGGATTCCGTTTGAATTTCTACATGCAATTGGTTCGGACTATACTTGATCGCATTGTCCAATAAATTATGAATCACATTGGAAATATGTACCTCGTCTAATGCCAAAAGAGAAGGACTCGCGTCTAAATTCAAATTTAAAGTTCCTTGATTTGTATGTATGATCGGATTGATATTATCGGCCACATGCTGAATTAAGGTATGAATATCAAGTTCTTTTTTCTTCAAAATAATTTCCTCTTTTTCCATTTGAGCGGTCTGTAAAACGCGCTCTACTTGATTTCCTAATCGAATATTTTCTTCTTTAATGATCCCTAAATAGCGTAGAATCGTTTCATTTTTAGCAACGGCACTTTCCTCTTGAATTAATTGGGTCGCGAGAGAAATTGTAGAAATAGGTGTCTTGAACTCATGTGTCATGTTATTGATAAAATCATTCTTCACCTCCGCTAATTTCTTCTGCTTTAAAATGGTATTAACTGCGATGTAAAAACAACCGATCATGATCATCAATAATAATGCTGAACCTAAAAAACTAAAGCCCATCGTCTGCCAAATAAATTCCTGCTGTGCTGGGAAATAAACCTGTAACAACTGGTTTGAATTTTTCAAATCATTGGGAAAAAGCGGAGTAAAAAAGGTCGCTGATTGAATTTCTGGATTCTTCAAAATAGGTGAAGAGGCATATACATATTGACTCTTTTTTTGATTCGAGCCTATTCCGAAAACGTATTTTAAATCAATATTTTTACCTTTCAACTCACGGGCCAATAAACTATCGATGTACTTAGGAGCTACTCGCTGTTCAATAGGCCGCTCTTTAAAAAGGAAATCAGCAAAAACCTCTTTAGCCATTTCTGTTTTCTGAAGGACTTTTTGCAATGCCCGTTTTTCATCCTCGACTTTTTTTGAAGCAATTTTATTTTGTTTTTTTAGATCTGAAAAAGTTTTTTCAGTGGCTATTTTATTTTCTAATTGCCTTCTATTTAATCGATTTAACATTCTATTCTTATTCGAGCGATTAAATTCATTCAATGATTTAGGTCTTGGGCCACCAAATATTTCATTTAATTGTTGCTCCTCTCTTAACCTTCGATTAAGTTCATTTTGCCCCCCATTGACCTGGTATTCCTCCGTTATTTCGGCAATTTGGCCATTAGGTAAAACAAAAGACTTACGCACATAGACGATATCGTTAGGGATTTCCAATTGGAATTGCCTTTGTAATTCACGATTTAATAAATGATCTGGAGAAAAATTGTCCGCTAATTGTTCGGAATTTGACGCCTCTATACGGTCCTTTTGAGGTAATTTTGCTTTCCTCTTTGCTTTCAACTCCAAAGCCATGGAAGCTAATTTATCTTGTTGGCCTTGTAAATCCCTTTGCTTTTGAGCCAAAATAATTAATTCCTGCTTTTCCAGTTTACGAACCACCTGTTCTAAGGAACCACGAACATCCGAAGAAAATTGTTCCTTCTTTGTTTCCATCATAAAGCCTAGCCAATAAGCCTGAAAGGCCACTAAGCCGAGCAAGGCAAAGGACATAAGACTTATTATCAAGGTGATTTTCTTCTTTGTCATGGTTATTACGAGTTTACAAATTTAAAACTTTAATGATATGAAAAATAAGTTGGGCCCCAACTTAACATTTCTTAACATTTTTGAATTAAAAGGATTTCGTATGTTTGCGGCACAACAAAAACAAAAATGTATGAAAAACTTATTGTTAACCTCACTAATAGCTTTGCTAGGCATCAGTTCCTTTGCCCAAGAAGCTAAAAAAGAAGCAACTATAAAAATTATAGTTATTGAAAATGGAAAAGAAAAAGTCATTGAAAGAAAATACTCCGACATCCAAAAGGCGGACGCTGAGATTAAAAAATTATCAGATTCATTAGATTTGAAAATACCCACTAGCGGAGTTAAGAATAAAATTGTTCGCATAGAGGTCAATAAAGACGATCGACGCGGTGGTGGACCTCAACTGATGATGCGAGAGGGAAAAGAACTGATGGAGCGAGAAGGAAAAGAGTTAAAAAATTTCAAAGGTGATTTGGGACCTAGTAGACCTGGCGCCGGAAGAATGATTATCCGAAGAATGAACAAAGGTGGAAATCCTGCGGACGTTTTAATATTACGAGATAATGATTCCATCAACCCTAACAGGGGACCAAGAGGAAATTTCGAAATGCAGGGTCATCCCCCATTTGGCAAAAT
>CAMARL010000009.1 GCA_945860325.1 Spirosoma fluviale
GGTGGAGAACAACAAAGAGTAGCTGTGGCGCGCGCATTAATCAATCAACCTAAAATATTATTAGCAGATGAACCTACAGGTAACTTAGATAATAAAAATGCTGTTAACCTTTATGAATTATTTCTAGAGCTAAAAGAGGATTGGAAGCAATGCATCATTATGGTTACACACAATGAAAATCTTACGAAACAATCTGATCATATAATATATTTAAATTCAGAAAAGCGAATTTAGTTTTATCTGCCAAAATGTCATAAATTTGCAGAAATATCGCTCCTAATTGATGCAAGAATTAAAAGTACTATCTGTTGAAGAAAAGTTAAATTTAGATATCCCCAGGATTTCAAAGGAAATTATGGGTGTGGAATTTCAAAAAAAAGTATACTTAGAAAGTTACGGTTGCCAGATGAATTTTGCTGATTCCGAAGTGGTAACATCGATATTGATTAATCATGGCTACGGCACTACATCAAATATCAATGAGGCCGATGCCATTTTATTGAATACATGCGCCATTAGAGATAATGCTGAGTTAAAAATCAGAAATAGGTTAAAGGGTTTTACAGAATTGAAAAAGAAAAATCCCTCATTAACTATTGGAATATTGGGTTGCATGGCCGAAAGATTAAAGATAAAATTAATCGAAGAAGAAAAGATCGTTGATTTAGTAGCAGGTCCTGATTCATACCGCGATATTCCAAATTTACTCTCCAAATTAGAATTTGAGGACAAGGCAATCAATGTATTCTTGTCAAAGGAAGAGACTTATGGCGATATAGAACCTGTAAGATTGCATTCAAATGGAGTAACGGCATTTGTCAGCATCATGCGTGGATGCGACAATATGTGCTCATTTTGTGTTGTTCCGTTCACTCGAGGTAGAGAAAGATCTAGAGATACAGCTTCAATCTTACATGAATGTAATACACTTTTTAATCAAGGGTATAGAGAAGTAACTTTATTGGGTCAAAATGTAGACTCTTATAAATATACTTCATCAGAAAATTCTGATGTCGTAAATTTTGCGAGCCTTTTAGAACAGGTAGCCTTAATAAATCCATTATTAAGAGTTAGGTTTTCGACATCGCATCCTAAAGATATTACTGATGAAGTATTATTTGTTTTGTCAAGATATCCAAACATATGCAAAAACATACATTTGCCTGCTCAAAGCGGAAGCAATCGAATATTAAAATTGATGAATCGTACCTATACTAGAGAATGGTATCTGGACCGCATCTCTTCAATTCGGACTATTTTAGGTACAGATTGTGGAATATCGCACGATATGATTGCTGGATTTTGTACAGAGAATGAAACGGATCATCAAGATACGTTAAGCCTCATGGATCAAGTGGTCTATGATTTTGGCTACATGTTTACTTATTCAGAAAGGCCAGGAACACCTGCAGAAAAAAAATATCAGGATGACATTGAAGAATCCATTAAACAAAGAAGATTATCTGAAATAATTGCTAAGCAGCGATTGCACTCTGGGATTAAAAATAATTTGCTTGTTGGCACCATTCAACTTGTTTTAGTCGAAGGCGACTCCAAAAAGTCAGATTTACATCATTATGGAAAGTGTGATTCTGGCAAAGTAGTTGTATTTAAAAAAGTCAAAGAACAAAAAGGGGAATATGTCAATGTAAAAATCACACATTGTACTACAGGAACTTTAATTGGTGAAATAGAATCTTAACAAGATGGAAAACAGTCATTTAGCTAGCATAAAAGCCCGTTTTGGAATCATTGGAAATTCTCCGTTATTAATTCATGCCATATCAATTGCAGAACAAGTGGCTCCTACTGATATGACCGTATTAATTACAGGCGAAAGTGGTTCTGGTAAAGAGTCTTTTTCTAAAATAATACATTCTTTGTCAAAAAGAAAACATGGGCAATTTATTGCGGTCAATTGTGGAGCTATCCCAGAAGGAACCATAGATTCAGAATTATTTGGCCATGAAAAAGGATCTTTTACCGGAGCTATAGAAGCTAGAAAAGGATATTTTGAGGTAACAGATGGTGGCACCATTTTTCTTGACGAAATAGCTGAAATGCCACTCGGAACTCAAGCTAGATTGCTTCGTGTGTTAGAAAACGGGGAATATCTTCGAGTGGGGTCTTCGAAAGTTCAAAGAACCAATACACGTGTTGTCGCAGCCACTAATTTAAATCTTCAAAATGCGATCGAAAAAGGAAAATTCAGAGAAGATTTATTTTATCGATTAAGTACAGTACCTATTTATGTACCCCCATTAAGAGAAAGAGGTGGAGATATTGAATTGCTATTTAGAAAATTTACTACTGATTTTTCTGAATCTCATCGAGTTAAACCCATTTCATTAACGAATGAAGCTAAAAATTTACTTCAGAAACAACGTTTTCCGGGTAATATTCGCCAATTAAAAAATTTAGCTGAACAAATTTCTGTTTTAGAAATTGGCGACCGTATTGTTGATGAAGAAAGATTACAATACTATTTAGACTTTAATGAACCGAAGTTAAATTCATCCGTCGTTAAGGGCGAATACTTTCAAAACCCTGAAGGGATCAATGAGAGAGAAATTCTATATAAAATTCTTTTTGATCTTAAAAAAGATGTGACTGAATTAAAAAAGATATTGCTTAAATTGATTGAGAGTGGAAATTCAAATGCATATGACATTCTTTCTGAAAACATGTCCATTTTTGAAGATGTTAAAGAAAATACAGAAGACAACGTAAGGAATAAAGCATTGCCAACACATCAAAGCGAAAATCCTACGAATATAAATATCAATTCAGACAATTTAATTTCGGAACCAGAGGAAGCTCAATATGAAGAAATAATTAGTTCTTCAGATGTAACGCTGTCATTAGAAAAACAGGAAAAAGAGATCATTATTAGAGCATTAAAGAAAAATAAGAATAAACGTAAATATGCAGCCAAGGATTTAGGCATTTCTGAAAGAACATTATATCGAAAAATTAAACAATATGACCTTGAAGATAATGTATAATAAAATTTTCATCTGTTTATTTGCTTCTTTGTTTCTTAGCTCGTGCTATAGCTTTAAAGGAGCAAGTCTATCACAAGATTTGAAAACGATACAAATTAATAATATTCGTATGGAGACTGCTGGAGGTCCCACGAACTTAGGATTAACCATTAATGAAAAGGTAAAAGAGTACTTTCAAAGAAATACGACTCTAAAAATCATTAATCAAAACCCTGATTTACTTCTTGAAGGTACGATTACAGGGTATGAGATGACTCCACAAGCACCTACTTCTGATGACAAAGCTGGTTTAAATAGATTAACTTTAAAAATACAGTTTTCACTGGTGAATCGATTAGATGAAACGAAGAACTTTGACCAAGAATTTAATTTTTATCAAGATTTTCCTCAAAATCAAACGTTAACTCAGGTAGAAAAAAATCTTATTCCCAAATTAGTAGACCAAATTATTTTAGATCTTTTTAATAAAATAGCAGGCGATTGGTAATGAATTTAGAAAAAGCTCAAAAATTATGGTTTTTACTTCATCGATTTGATCGTTCAAATCGCACAGAGTTAGATATTTTCACTCCAGATAAAGAAAGATATCCATTTTTTTATTTGTTGAACTGGAATGAAAAAAACAATAGTAAACAACAAAGAAAAGTTGCACTTAAATCAAATTCCCGATTGAATTACTTTAAATCTATTCGTGATATTGAAGTTGAAATTGACAATCCAATTGAATTTAATATTGACACAGAAATCTCAAATAGCATTCAGACCCAATTAATAGAAGATTTTTTATTAAAAATGCCGACGATAACTAAAATCAAAAAGAGTCCTTCAGATAACGTATTAGATGAAGAAGTAGACTTTTCAGAAGTTACCTACCAAGCGCCGACGACTGAATCTTATGCGATCATATTAGAAAAACAAGGCAAATATGATTTAGCAATTAAAGTATATGAAAAATTAAGTTTGGCTAAACCTGAAAAAAGGCTTTACTTTGCAACTCGAATTTCAGAAATAGCTTTAAAAATAAATAATTAAATAGATATGTTTACTTTATTAATTTCCCTAATCGTCATCTTCTCAGCATTGTTAATCGTACTTATTTTGGTTCAAAATCCAAAAGGAGGAGGTATCAATGGAGAATTCAATCCCACTGGAGCTACTCAAATGTTTGGTGTGCAAAAAACAGGTGATTTAGTTGAACAATTAACTTGGGGGTTTTCAATTACGATTTTAGCATTGGTTTTACTAACAAATTTTACAATTTCCTCCAATTCACCGGATACTGTACAATCAGTTAATGTAGAAAAGGCAGCTGGAAAAACTATTCCAACGGCACCTGCACCAAAACCAATGAACAAATAATGACTGACAATTTTTCAGTTATTTTTCAATGGCATACATCTTGATATGTGATGCCGAAATTCTTTAATAAAAGAGTTTATTATACGTTTAAAAACCTAAATTCATAAAACATGTCAAAGTTAACTATTAAGCCCTTAGCAGACAGGGTTATTGTTGAACCGGCTGCAGCTGAAGAAAAAACTGCATATGGAATAATCATTCCAGATACCGCAAAAGAAAAACCACAAAAAGGTATCGTAGTGGCAGTTGGGAATGGAAAAAAAGATGAGCCTATTACTGTTAAGGTAGGTGATGATGTATTGTATGGAAAATACTCTGGAACTGAAATCACGATTGAGGGAAAAGATTATTTAATCATGCGAGAATCAGACATTTTCGCCATTTTGTAAATCATATCATTTAAAAATCACAAATAAAGAATTAATCACATGGCTAAGGAATTATTTTTTGACAGCGAAGCTCGCGAAAAATTAAAAAGAGGGGTTGATACCCTTGCTAATGCTGTTAAAGTTACATTAGGACCTAAAGGTCGTAATGTTATTATTGACAAAAAATTTGGTTCACCACAAATCACAAAGGATGGTGTGACTGTAGCAAAAGAAATTGAATTAGAAGATGCTGTTGAGAACATGGGAGCTCAATTAGTTAAAGAAGTTGCATCTAAAACTGCGGATCAAGCGGGTGATGGTACAACAACTGCAACTGTTTTAGCGCAATCAATATATACCATCGGTTCTAAAAATGTGGCTGCTGGAGCTAATCCAATGGACCTAAAGAGAGGAATTGAGAAAGCGGTAGATGCCATTGTTAAAGATCTAAAGAAGCAATCACGTCCGATTACAACTTCGAACGAAATTGCTCAGGTGGCTACTATTTCAGCTAATAATGATTCGGAAATTGGTAAAATGATTTCATCGGCTATGGATAAAGTAGGTCGTGAAGGTGTTATTACCGTTGAAGAAGCAAGAGGAACTGAAACAGAAGTAAAAACAGTGGAAGGAATGCAATTTGACAGAGGTTATTTATCTGCCTATTTTGTAACTAACACTGACAAAATGGAAGTTGAATTAGAAAAACCTTTTATCTTAATTTCAGAGAAAAAAGTTTCTTCTATGAAGGAATTACTTCCTGTCTTAGAAGTAGTTGCACAAACTGGTCGTCCTCTATTAATTATTTCAGAAGATGTAGACGGAGAGGCATTAGCTACTCTAGTAGTAAATAAAATTCGTGGCGCTCTGAAAGTGGCTGCAGTAAAGGCTCCAGGATTTGGAGATCGCAGAAAAGCTATGTTAGAAGACATCGCAATTTTGACTGGCGGAACTGTTATAGCAGAAGAAAGAGGGTTTAAGCTAGAAAATGCGACAATAGAATATTTAGGTCAAGCTGATAAAATTATTATTGACAAGGACAATACGACTATTGTGAATGGTTCAGGTTCAAAGGATGATATCAACAACCGCGTTAATCAAATTAAATCTCAGATTGAGAACACTACATCTGATTATGATCGCGAAAAATTACAAGAGCGTTTAGCTAAATTATCTGGCGGAGTTGCTATCTTATATATTGGTGCGGCAACAGAAGTAGAAATGAAGGAGAAGAAAGATCGTGTTGACGATGCATTGCACGCAACTAGAGCTGCTGTTGAAGAAGGTATTATTGCTGGTGGTGGAGTAGCATTGATTCGTGCGATTGGCTCATTAGATAAGTTGAAAGGCGAAAATGAAGATCAAATGACGGGAATTAATATCATTCGTCAAGCAGTAGAATCTCCATTAAGAACTATAGTTGCCAACGCAGGTGGAGAAGCTTCCGTTGTTGTAAATGCAGTTCGTGCAGGTAAAGACGATTATGGATATAATGCACGTGAAGATAAATATGAAAATATGATCGCGGCAGGTATTATCGATCCAACAAAAGTAACACGTTTGGCTTTAGAAAATGCAGCATCCATTGCTGGACTTTTATTGACTACGGAATGTGTCATTGCTGATAAACCAGCCAACGAGCCAGCGCATAGCCATGCACCTGGTGGTGGTGGAATGGGCGGTATGATGTAAATTTAATTTCATTATTAGTTTAAAACTCCCCATATTTGGGGAGTTTTTTTATGTACCATATGAAGAGAGTTGCAATAGATATGGATGATGTGTTAGCAGATACAACTGTAAAAATCATTCATACCATCAATAGCCTACTAGATAAAAATTATTCCTACGATGAATTAATGTCAGATAGACTGGCGCGAGAACGATTTCGTGAAGATTATTTAGCTAATAATTCATTTCTCTGGCAACCTGGTTTTTTTCTGGATGTGCCTATTAAAGCCAAAGCGGTAGAAATAGTTGAAAAATTAAGTGAGAAATACGAAATATTCATAGTATCAGCGGCCACTGAATTCCCAGAATCTTTAAAAGAAAAATTGATTTGGATGAAACAACACTTTCCATTCATTTCATGGACTCATATTGTATTTTGCGGGCATAAATACATGATTCAAGCTGATTATCTAATAGATGATCATGAGAAGAATTTGAAGACCTTTATTGGAACTCCTCTCCTATTTACCGCACCACATAACTTACACATTCATGAATACCAACGCGTAGATACTTGGGATGCTGTAGCCAATCTTTTATTATAATCCATTTTTAATGTTTAAAAATAGGGCGTCCATTAGTTTATTATTTTTTCTTTGTGGAATTAATTTTGCGAGTTGGGCCACAAGAATTCCAGATTTTAAAGAAAAATTACATTTAACTGATTCTGAATTAGGTACTATCTTGCTAGGCTTGCCTATAGGGTCACTCATATCATTGCCATTAGCCGGTTGGTTAATCACGAAATATGAGTCAAAGTGGATATGTTTAACAGCGATTGTTATGTACATATTTATAATGCCCATCTTAGGGTATTCACCTAATTCCTTTGGATTATTTACTGCACTTTTTTTGTTTGGAATGGCTGGGGATATCTTAAATATTGCCATGAATACCCAAGTGGTCACTTTGGAAAAGAGTATGAATAAGGCCATTATGTCAAGCTTTCATGCGCTGTTTTCTCTCGGATTAATGTTAGGAGCCTTTTGTGGCGGCATCATATTGAAATATAATGTTTCAAGTTTTAATCATTTATTAGTCATAGGAAGTCTAAATTTTTTATCGATCCCTTTCTTTTTGTCAAATTTATTACCTGATCATTTTAAAAAAAGTAACGATTCACTTGAAGGAAAAAAGAAATCATTTTTTGATTTAGGTCCTCATTTATTTACCTTATCATTTATTGCATTCTGCGGAATGCTATGTGAGGGAGCCATGGCCGATTGGATTACTTTATACTTTAAAGAATCGACCTTCATTACAACATTTCCAACTACCATTGGATTTACATCCTTTGCTTTATCAATGGTTATTGGCAGGTCACTGGGCGATTATATAACCAAATTATTTTCGATAAAAAACATCTTAACCCTAAATGGTATATTAATTAGTCTAGGCCTACTCATTACATTAATGACCACTAACGAATATACCATGATTATCGGATGTTTAATCGCAGGAATAGGCATATCGACCATAATACCCATCATATATTCTGAAGCTGGAAGATCAAAAAGTATTTCACCATCAGTAGCCATCGCAAGCGTGTCTACTATAGCTTATGTTGGATTCCTTGTTGGGCCAGTATTTATCGGCTACTTATCAGATTACTGGGGTTTAAATAAAGCCTTATACTTATTAGTCGTACTAGGAATATTGGCAAGCTTTTTGTCTAAATTCAAATTGACAGATCAAGAAAACTAGATTCTATTATTTATAAATCGATGTGCACATTGATCCATTCAGAGTCAAATCTAGCATCATACTTTTTATAAAAATCAATGGCAGGCGTATTCCAATCTAAAACTTGCCACATCAGACCTTTTGAATTGGTTGCTTTCGCTTCTTCAATAGTAGCCTCCATCAATAATTTTCCATATCCTTTAGACCTGAATTCACTCTTCACAAACAAATCTTCAAGATATAACCTTTTCCCCTTCCATGTGGAAAAGCGGAAATACCAAAGAGAGAAACCGACCAATTGATCATTTTCAAACAATAAAAAAGCATCAAAAAGAGGCTTATCTGAAAAACCATTATTTTCATAATCCTCTATTGTGGCAGTAACTTCTTCAGGTGCACGTTCAAAAAGAGCTAATTCTTTAACCAAAGAAAAAATCAAAGGAATGTCAAAAGATTCGGCTTTGCGCAAGGTTATTTTATCCATTGGTTACATTTCTTAATTTAGTTAATAAGTCTTCCATATCGGCTGGAAATTTTCTTTCGAAATAAATCCATTCTTTGGATGTTGGATGTTCAAAACCCAGTGAATAAGCATGTAAAGCTTGCCTAGGACATGTTTGGAACATATTCTCTACAAACGATTTAAAATTAGCCATATGACTCATGTATCTTATTTTATCGCCTCCGTAGGAACTATCAGAAATTAATGGATGACCCATAGACAAGGCATGGGCACGAATTTGATGTGTACGACCTGTTTCTAACTGAAATTTAAGCAGTGAACAAAAGCCAAAAGATTCTACAACTTCGTAATGCGAAATAGCTAATTTGCCTTCATCATAATCTTCTGGAAATATGGCCATCACTTTCCGATCTTTAGGATTTCGCGCAATTTTACCTCTTAACGTTCCATTTGAAATTTTAGGTACACCCCAACAAATCGCATAATAGGTTCTTTGAATGGTATGATCGAAAAATTGTTTGGCAAGATAAGTCAAAGCAAATTCCGTTTTAGCCACGATAAGAATTCCTGAAGTGTCTTTATCAATACGATGAACTAATCCTGGCCTAATTTCTTGTTTACCAGGAAGTTGTTGGCAATGATATAATAAGGCATTGACTAAAGTTCCAGACCAATTGCCATGCGCGGGATGTACGACCATACCTGCCGACTTATCCACGAGCAAAACATCTTCATCTTCATAAATAATGGTAATGGGGATATCTTCTGCATATAAATCTTTATCTCGAGGTGGCTGAGAAAAAGAAACAGAAATAGAATCAAGGGGTTTAACTCGGTAATTAGGTTTAATAATGCCTCCATTTACTTTAACGGATCCAGCATCTATACCTAGTTGAATTTTAGATCGACTAGAATTAGAAATTTTAAGTTGTAAATATTTATCTATTCTAAGTAATTGTTGACCTTTGTCCACAACAAAATTAAAATGCTCAAATAAGTCATCTTCGGATTCAACTGGATCTAATTCTTCGTCAATGGACATTTCTGAATTTACATTTAAACATTTACAACTACCATCTCCCATTCAGGAAATATTTGAAGATGAATGGAAGGAAAAAAACATACACGTATTTGTGAAAAGAGACGACTTAATACATCCCATTATTTCTGGTAATAAATGGCGCAAATTAAAGGAATATATTGATTTTGCCCAAATAAATGCCTCTAATTCCATAATAAGTTTTGGAGGAGCCTATTCAAATCATTTATACGCTTTGGCATATGTTGGCAATCAATTTAATATAAAAACAGCAGGAATTATAAGAGGAAACGAACTATCCATAAATAGCAATTCATATTTAAAGCAAATGTCAGAATGGGGAATGGATTTACATTTTCTAAACAGGGAATCATACCGAAAAAAAATAATTCCTGAAGAAATAGAAACAGAAAATGTAATCGTTATACCGGAAGGAGGCTTTTCAAAAGTAGGCGTATTGGGCTTGGAAAGTTTAATTTCAGAATTAAAAAATCAAATTAATGCTGACTTCATTGTTACTGCGGTGGGAACTGGTACTACTGCCATAGGAATTTGCAAATACGCTAAAATAAAAACCATTGGAATATTAACTTTAAATAATTTGACGGAAATTAAAAACAATAGTCAAGGATTTGACTTAGAAAACTTGTTAGAAATTAACTCAAATTACATCTTTGGTAAGTATGCCAAAGACTCTAAAACATTAAATGATTTTTGTGAAAATTTTTACAAAAAACACAACATCTTAATCGAACCTACTTACACGGGAAGAATGTTTTACGGGCTATATGATTTAATCAGAAGCAATTACTTTCCCAGTAATTCGAAATTAATTGCTTTACACAGTGGTGGAATAAAATTAACCCACTGAACCTTCTAATGATATAGCCAATAATTTCTGCGCTTCTACGGCAAATTCCATGGGAAGTTGATTTAAAACTTCTTTAGCGTAGCCATTGACAATTAAAGCGATTGCCGTCTCGGAAGACAAACCTCGTTGATTACAATAAAAGATTTGATCTTCACCTATTTTAGAGGTAGTTGCTTCATGTTCCACTGAAGCCGTTGGATTTTTAACTTCAAGGTAAGGGAACGTATGAGCCCCACACTTATCTCCTAATAGCAAGGAATCGCATTGACTAAAGTTTTTGGCATTATCGGCTCTTTTAGAAACTTGAACTAATCCACGATATGAATTTTGAGAAAAACCTGCTGAAATTCCTTTGGATACAATTCTAGATTTTGAATTTTTACCCAAATGAATCATTTTGGTACCCGTATCAGCTTGTTGGTAATTATTAGTCACGGCAACAGAATAAAACTCGCCAATGGAATAATCACCCTTTAAAACTACAGAAGGATATTTCCAAGTAACGGCAGAACCTGTTTCCACTTGAGTCCAAGATAATTTAGAATGAGCACCATCACAAATTCCTCTCTTGGTCACAAAATTATAAATTCCTCCTTTTCCTTCTTTATCTCCTGGATACCAATTTTGAACGGTTGAATATTTAACTTCAGCACCGGAATGAACAAAAATTTCCACGACTGCAGCATGCAATTGATTTTCATCACGCATAGGAGCTGTACATCCCTCCAAATAACTTACATAGGATTCATCTTCAGCGACAATTAAAGTTCTTTCGAACTGTCCAGTACCTGAAGCATTTATTCTAAAATAAGTGGATAATTCCATTGGACAACGAACTCCTTTGGGAATAAAGCAAAAAGATCCGTCAGAAAATACTGCAGAATTTAATGCGGCAAAATAATTATCTTTTACTGGTACAACACTTCCTAAGTACTTTTTAATTAATTCTGGATGCTCTTTAACAGCTTCGGAAATGGAACAAAAAATAACTCCTTTTTCAGATAATGTTTCTTTAAACGTTGTGGCTACAGAAACGGAATCAATTACAGCATCTACCGCTACATTGGATAATCTTTTTTGTTCATCCAAACTAATACCTAATTTCTCAAAAGTCCTTCTAAGTTCAGGATCTATTTCATCCAAGGAATTCAACTGCTTTTTTTGAACAGGAGCTGAATAATATTTTAAAGATTGATAGTCCGTTGGCTTATATTTTACATTAGCCCAAGTGGGTTCATCTAATGTTTTCCAATGCCTAAAAGCGGCTAAACGCCAATTTAAAAGCCAATCGGGTTCATTTTTTTTCTCAGATATAAAATGAATCGTAGATTCATCCAAACCTACGGGAGCTTCATCTGTCTCAAAAAATGATTCGAAACCATATTTATAATCTGAGCTAGTAACTTCTTGTAATATATCGTCTACTTTGTCTGCCATAATAATTCAATACGTATTATAAGTTCAAAATTACAAAATGAAAATTAAAGATTAAGCCTATTGTTTAGAATGGATATAAATAAACTAAAATAATGGTGTATTTCTGATCAAACTTTCTTCTAAAGAAATAAATGTTTCAGTCCTTTGAATACCGTTAACTTTTTGAATTTTATCATGTAAAACTTCTCTTAAATGCTGAGTATCTCGACATATAATTTTAACAAAAATCGAATAAATACCTGTTGTATAGTGAATATTAACTACTTCAGGTATTTCTTCCAGCTCTTTAGCTACATCAGCATACAAACTACTTTTATCTAAATAAATCCCTAGAAATGCACAAATATCCCAACCAATCTTTGAATAATCAATTAATAATTGAGAACCTTTAACGATACCTAAAGCTTGCATCTTTTTCATGCGAACATGTACAGTACCGCCTGATACCGCTAATCGATTACCTATTTCGGTAAAAGGCAAATTAGCATCTGAGACTAAAATCTCTAATATTTTATAATCAAGTGGGTCTAGGTCTTGCTTGCGATCCATGAATAAATTAAAATTATATAGTGTGTTTGTTAAAATATTTTCAAAAAAAAGACAATTTTATTAAAAAATTTTGAATTTATACTTTACAACGTTATATTTGTAAATATAATAATTACAAAGGTAGTTATTTTTATTGTAGGGTGATGAAATTGGCAGACGTGCCCTCCTGTCTCGGGGGTGGTGATTATGGGATAAACGCGGCGTAACGGGTTGACCACTAAGTTAGTTCTGTGTCGTGGCTAACCACATCTTGGAGGTTCGAATCCTTCTCCTACAGCCATAAGTTTTTAGTTTGTTGATGAAGTGTAATGTTAAAAGCAATCCTATTTTAGGATTGCTTTTTTATTAAGATAAAAGTCTATAAATTTGGTAGAGAAAAATACAACCATTAAAACAAAATCAACATGAGCTTACGTTTAGGTGACATCGCCCCCGATTTCAAAGCAGAATCTACCTTAGGGCACATATCCTTCCATGAATGGATTGGAGATTCATGGGCATTATTCTTTAGTCATCCTGCTGATTTTACTCCAGTATGCACGACTGAATTAGGAAAAACAGCTTTGCTGAATGGTGAATTCACAAAAAGAGGAGTAAAAGCCATTGCTATTTCAGTTGATTCCTTGGAATCGCATAATAAATGGGTCCCAGACATTGAAGAAGTCAATTCAGTCAACATGAATTTTCCAATTATTGCCGATCCTGAAAAAACAGTAGCATTGCTTTACGATATGATTCACCCAAATGCATCTGAAAAAGCGACGGTAAGATCTGTATTTATCATAGGACCAGATAAAAAAATCAAATTAACATTAACATATCCCGCTTCTACAGGAAGAAATTTCACAGAAATATTACGTGTGATTGACTCATTGCAATTAACGGCTAATTACCAAGTGGCAACGCCGGCAGATTGGGTCCATGGAGAAGATGTTATTATTATCCCTGCTGTATCAGATGTCGATGCAGTGGCAAAATTTCCAAAGGGATTTACCAGTGTTAAACCATATTTGAGAAAAACACCTCAACCGAACTTGTAAACTTGTAATATTCTAATTTTTAAAAGGGGAATTTGGCCATAATGTCATTCTCCTTTTTTTTGTCCTCAATCCATTAAAATTTCTTAATTTTACCAGGTAAAAACAATCATTTTATTATGCTTCCCAACCAAGATTTTACTAAGACGCCAGCTTTTAATAATTTAAAAATTGACTTTAATAGGCTTAATTCAATTACCATCAAAAGCTTATTTGATGCAAACGAACAAAGACAAAATGAATTCAGTCTAGCGTTTAACGATCTATTTTTCGATTATTCTAAAAACTTATTGGACCAACAAGCATTCAACAATTTGATTGAATTAGCTCATCAAACAAGTTTGAAATCAGCCATAAATGCTCAATTTTCTGGCGATGTTATCAACGTAACCGAAAATAGATCCGTTCTCCATACTGCATTAAGAGCTAAAGCCAATTCAGAAATCCTCATTGACGGTAAAAATATCATGATTGATATTCAGTTGGTTAAAAATCAAATGAAAGACTTTTGTGGCCAAGTGATCAATGGTCATTGGAAAGGCTATACAGGTAAAACAATTACAGATGTTGTTAATATTGGAATTGGAGGGTCTGATTTAGGCCCAGTAATGGTTACAGAAGCCTTAAAAGCTTATAAAAATCATTTAAATATACATTTTGTCAGTAACGTTGACGGTACCCATATCTCAGAAACATTTAAAAAGATAAATCCAGAAACAACCTTGTTTCTAATTGCCTCAAAAACATTTACTACGCAAGAAACAATGGCCAATGCATTTTCAGCTAGAAATTGGTTTTTAGCTGAAGCAATAGACATGAAGCATGTTGCAAAACATTTTGTAGCGATGTCGACCAATAAAACAGAAGTGGAAAAGTTTGGAATTGATGCTCAAAATATGTTTGTATTTTGGGATTGGGTGGGTGGACGTTACTCCCTATGGTCAGCCATTGGACTTTCGATTGCTTTAAGTATCGGATTTGATAATTTTGAACTCTTGTTATCAGGGGCTAATGAAATGGATGTTCATTTCTCCACAGCGTCGTTTGAAAATAATATTCCAGTTATAATGGCTTTATTAGGTATTTGGTATTCGCAATTCTTTAATGCCAATACACATGCTATTTTACCCTATGATCAATACATGCATCGATTTGCCGCCTATTTCCAACAAGGTGATATGGAATCAAATGGCAAATCAGTAGATCGCAATGGGAATCGAGTTACTTATCCTACAGGTCCTGTCATATGGGGTGAGCCAGGGACGAATGGCCAACATGCTTTTTATCAATTAATCCACCAAGGAACCCAAATGATTCCTGCTGATTTCATTGCCCCAGCCATTACACATAATAAAATAGGGAATCACCACACCTTATTGATGTCTAACTTCTTCGCCCAAACGGAGGCCTTAATGAATGGAAAAACAAAAAAGGAAGTTGACATAGAATTAGAAAAAGCAGGTTTATCCACAGAACAAATTAATAAACTTAGTCCATTCAAGGTTTTTGAAGGAAATAGGCCAACCAACTCCATCCTAGTCAAGCAAATTACCCCTAAAACTTTAGGCTCATTAATTGCTATGTATGAGCACAAGATTTTTGTACAAGGAATTATATGGAATATATTCAGTTATGATCAATGGGGAGTGGAATTAGGAAAGCAATTAGCTAACTCCATATTACCTGAATTAGAAAGTGATCAAGAAATTAATTCTCACGATAGCTCAACCAATGGGTTGATCAACAAATTTAAAGCATGGAGATCTTAAGATAAATATTTACCTAATTGATCTAATGTAAATTCTTCCTGGCTTCCACTAATCATATCCTTGAGTGAAATTAAACCGGATTTTTTTTCTTCGGAACCGATTACGGCAACGAAATTAATTCCTTTTTTATCTGCGTATTCAAAAGATTTTTTGATTTTAGCTATATCAGGATAAACCTCACAAGCAATTCCGCTGGCACGTAATGAATTAGCTAAACTCAAACATTTTAATTGGCCCTCAGGATCAAAATAAGTAAACAAAACTTTGCAAGCACTAGCATCGACCGCAGGTAATAATTCCAAAGTGTCCATGACGTCAATGATCCTTTCTATTCCAAAGGATATCCCAACTCCCGACATGTTAGGTAATCCAAATGAGCTCGTTAAATTATCATAACGACCTCCACCCACAATACTTCCAAAAGCTAAATCTAATGCTTTACCTTCAAAAATAAGTCCTGTATAATAGGACAATCCTCGTGCTAATTTGACGTCAAAATTAATATTGATTTGATCTGCTGAAAAGGAAAGAACATCTTCTATTTCTTTTAATCCAGCTAAACCGATATCAGAATCGGCTAAAAATGATTTTAAATTTGCAATTTTTTGATCATTCGATCCTTCAAACTCAAGGATACCTTTTAATTTATTTAGTTTTTCGATTTCAAATCCTTGTTCAGACAATTCATTTTTCACAACGTCCCAACCTACTTTATCTAATTTATCTAAAGCAATTGCAAAAGAAGAGAATTTATCCATCATCCCTAAAGCGTCAACAATGCCTGTCAATACTTTTCTGGAATTAATTAATAATTGGACGTTTAAGTTTAACTCCGAAAAAATTGCTTGAAATAAAGAAACTAATTCTGCTTCATTCACTAATGAATCAGAACCCACTATATCGGCATCACATTGATAAAATTCCCTATAGCGACCTTTTTGAGGCCTATCGGCTCGCCAAACAGGTTGTATTTGATATCGTTTAAAAGGAAAAGCTAATTCACTCCTGTTCATTGAAACAAAACGAGCAAAAGGTACAGTCAAATCATACCTTAAACCCTTTTCAGTTATCTTTTGGGAAAAGTTTTTAAAACCCGACTCAACATCATTCGAGGTAATATCTTTTAAGAAATCACCTGAATTCAATATTTTGAAAAGCAACTGATCGCCCTCATCCCCATATTTACCCATTAAAGTAGATAAATTTTCTATAGAAGGAGTTTCAATATTTTGGAAACCAAATCGTTCAAAATGTTTTTTGATTATTGAAAAAACATAATTCCTTTTGACCATTTCTTTGGGTCCGAAATCTCTAGTTCCTCTTGCGTTGCTTGGCTTTTGCATCATATATAAAAAACAAAATTAATTAATTATGCTTAATATTTTTGATAAATAACCTAGAATAGCTATTTTTGCATACCAAATTTTAAAGACATGGCTGTAACAAGATTAAAACGTAAAGACAGAAGAAATAAAGCAGTAGCAAACAATAAGGTTGCCGCTATCAAAATTTTAAAACGTAGACCAATTATCAAATTGGTGGATGTGGAAGAAATCAAAGCTTCTTTTAATAAGTAATTTTTATATCTTTATATTTAAACCGGTTTTTACCGGTTTTTTTTTATCTAAAACCTACTAAACAAAATGAAAAAGTCACTATTCGTATTGGCCGTTTCGATGTTCACATTAGCATTTAACGTTAATGCACAAGATCATCGGCATGCAATCGTTAATCCAACAAATCCTGAAATCACTGAATATTGGGATCCAGAAGTGAAGGTAATTACCCCTGGAACAATACCATCGGATGCCATTATCTTATTTGACGGAAAAGATTTAAGCAATTGGGAATCAGCAAAAGATGGTTCACCTGCCTTATGGAAGGTGGATCCAGCAGAAAAATCATTAACGGTTGTTGGCAAAGCAGGCAACATCTCAACAAAACAAAAATTCGAAAACTATCAATTACATATTGAATGGAGATCACCTATGGAACCTGATACTAAAAAAAGTCAAGGCAAAGGAAACAGCGGTGTTTTCATGCAAGGAATGTATGAGGTACAGGTAATGAATTCCTATCAGAATAGAACGTATCGCAATGGGCAAGCGGGAAGTATTTATAAGCAAAGTGCTCCATTGGTCAATATTACTTCTAAAATGGGAGAATGGAACACCTATGATATCATTTATACCGCTCCTAAATTTACGATTAATGGAGGAATAGACACACCAGCTTACGTTACCGTTATACACAATGGGGTTGTTGTACAAAATCATACTAAAATCCAAGGAACAACGGAATATATAGGCCAACCCAAAAACCCAGTACATGGACCGGGCCCTATCAGCTTACAAGATCATGGAAATCAAGTAAGTTTTCGAAATATATGGATTCGAGAAATGTAAAAAAAATCTAAATTTTAATTAAGGAAGGTTTTTTGTCAAAAAACCTTCCTTTTTTTGTTATATGAAATATTTAATTAGCTGGGTTTTAAGAAATATCCCACGAAAATTCATTCAATTATTTGCTCATAAATTAATCAAACTTTATAGTTTGATTTTACGAGGTGACCAAGTTGATTGCCCAATTTGCAAAAATTCATTCAGCAAATTTTTGCCTTATGGAAGAATGTTTCCTCGTGAAAATGCTTTGTGCCCATCCTGTTTAAGTTTGGAAAGACATCGATTAATGCATTTGTTTTTACAAAACGAGACTACGTTTTACACCAATAAACCCAAGTTATTACATATTGCACCCGAATATTGCTTTATAGATAGATTCGAAAAATATTTAGGTGAAAATTATATTACAGCTGATATTGAATCGCCATTAGCTAAAGTTAAAATGGATCTTCATCACATACCCTTTGAGGATAATACATTTGATGTGGTTTTTTGTAATCATGTGCTAGAACATGTCAAAGATGATGTCCAATGCATGAAAGAAATAAGACGCGTACTGAAAAGTGACGGTTTTGCTCTTTGCCAAAGCCCACAAAGGTATGATCTAGAAACCACCTACGAAGATGCTAGCATCACAGATCCCAAAGAACGTGAAAAGCATTTTTTACAAGATGACCATCTACGAATTTATGGAAGAGATTATGGAAAGCAATTAAGAAATTCTGGGTTTATTGTGAAAGAAATCAATATGGTTGAAAATATTGGCCTAGCTGAATCAAAAAAAATGGCTTTACCATTAGAAGAAATTATATATTTATGCAAAAAATAATATGCGCTACGAAAAACTATCGTCAACATTATTTACAAAAAATAGGGCTAAATTAATTGAGTTACTCCCCCCTAAATCTTTGGTCATCATTAGTTCTAATGATATCATGCCCACCAATGCCGATGGCACGATGGGATTTAAGCAAAATTCTGACCTTTATTATTTATCTGGATTAGATCAAGAAGAAACGTTATTGATACTTTATCCTGATGCCCCTGAAGATCAATATAAGGAAATAGCGTTCGTTAAAGAGACTTCTGAGTTAATTGAAATATGGGAAGGTCATAAATTTACGAAGCAAGAAGCCTTTGACATTTCAGGAATTAAAAACATTCAATGGACCAGTAATTTAGATCAAATACTTAAAGCCATCGTTTATAGTGCAGAACAAATCTTTTTAATTGACAATGAACATATTCGAAATAGTTCAAGGGTAGAAACCCAAAATGAACGATTAAACCTAGAAATCAAGGAAAAATATCCTTTGCATAAAATTGGCAGACTCGCGCCATTGTTGAATGTCATTCGAATGCAAAAGGAATCAATTGAAATTGACGCCTTACAAAAAGCCATTGATATTACTGAAAATGCCTTTCGAAGAATTTTGAAATTCACAAAACCTGGTGTTTTTGAGTATGAAGTTGAAGCTGAATTTATTCATGAATTTATTAAGAATCGAAGTAATGGCTTTGCTTACACTCCTATTATAGCCTCAGGTTTCAATGCATGTGTATTACATTATATTGAAAATAATTTAGTTTGTAAGGATGGAGATATGCTATTATTGGATGTTGGAGCTTGTTATGCGAATTATAACGCTGACATGACTAGAACAATCCCGGTCAATGGTCGATTTACCAAGAGACAAAAGCAAGTATATGAAGCGGTACATGATGTATTAAATTTTGCTACCCAAATAATGACTTCGGGTACCTATTGGGTTGATTATCAAAAAGAAGTTGAAAAATATATGGAAAGTAAACTGATCGATTTAGGTTTATTTACGCGTAAGGATGTGGAAAATCAGGATAAACACCAACCACTATTTAAAAAATACTTCATGCATGGGGTTGCGCACCATTTAGGCATAGATGTACATGATGTTTGGGATAAATATAAACCATTTGCCGCTGGCATGGTTTTAACTTGTGAACCCGGAATTTACATCCGAGAGGAAGGGTTAGGAATTAGATTAGAAAATAATTTATTGATCACAGAAAAAGGAGCCGTAAATTTGATGAATAATATCCCAATTGATTGGGAAGAAATTGAAACTATCATGAATTCTTAGAATGATTCATGGTAAGTTTTTAGTAATGATATTTTAAAAAATATATTAATTAATATTAATGAAGAATCTTCGAAATTTTTGCATTATCGCACATATTGATCATGGTAAAAGTACTCTGGCAGACCGATTGATTGAATTCACCAATACAGTTCAAAAGAGGGATATGATGCATCAATTATTGGATGACATGGATTTAGAAAGAGAAAGAGGGATTACCATTAAGTCTCATGCGATTCAAATGCAATATCCAAAAGATGGAGAAATATACACGCTTAATTTAATTGACACACCTGGCCACGTAGATTTCTCTTATGAAGTTTCAAGATCTATTGCGGCTTGTGAAGGTGCATTGTTAATTGTGGATGCTTCACAGGGGATTGAGGCACAGACCATTTCAAACTTGTACTTAGCCATCAATCACGATTTAGAGATAATACCCGTATTGAATAAAATTGATCTTCCTGGAGCCATGCCAGATGATGTTTCAGATCAAATCATTGATTTAATTGGTTGTAAAAAAGAAGATATTATTCACGCGTCTGGAAAGGAAGGAATTGGAATACAAGCTATTTTAGATGCTGTCATTGCTAGAATTCCATCGCCAAAGGGTGATCCGCAAGCGCCATTACAAGCACTTATTTTTGATTCTACTTTTAATTCCTATAGAGGCATTGAAGTCATATTTAGAGTCTATAATGGAGAAATTAGAAAAGGGGATCGGGTTAAATTTCTAAATACTGGAAAAGAATATTTTGCAGATGAAATTGGCACCTTAGGATTAGAGCAAGAACCAAAATCAATCATTAAGACAGGAGATGTGGGATACTTAATCTCGGGTATCAAAGAAGCAAAAGAAGTAAAAGTGGGTGATACAATTACCCAAGTATCAAATCCATGTAAAGTAGCAATCCAAGGATTTGAAGAAGTAAAGCCCATGGTGTTTGCCGGAATATATCCAGTAGAAACATCCGAATTTGAAGATTTAAGGGATGCCATGGAAAAGCTCCAATTAAATGATGCATCCTTAGTGTGGGAGCCGGAAACTTCCATGGCTTTAGGTTTTGGTTTTCGATGCGGATTTCTAGGCATGCTGCATATGGAAATTGTACAGGAAAGGCTGGAGAGGGAGTTTGACATGACCGTTATCACAACGGTTCCTTCGGTGAAATTTAAAGTCCTTACAACAGCAGGTGAAACAGAATGGGTTTCTGCGCCAAGCGAATTGCCGGAGCCTAATTTGATCAATATTATAGAAGAACCTTATATCAAAGCACAAATTATTACTAAATCTGAATACACAGGAATCATCATGAGTTTGTGTATGGATAAGCGTGGTATTTTAAAAAATCAAATTTATTTGTCTACTGACCGAGTGGAATTAACATTTGACATGCCACTATCTGAGGTTGTTTTCGACTTTTTTGATCGTTTAAAAACGATTTCAAGGGGTTATGCATCTTTAGACTATGAGTATAAAGGCTACGAACCAGGTGAAATGGTTAAATTAGATATTATGTTGAATGGGGAGAAAGTGGATGCTTTATCAGCCATCGTTCATCGGGATAAAGCGTA
>CAMARL010000010.1 GCA_945860325.1 Spirosoma fluviale
TACGGTTTACTGATTATCATATTGGTTTTAATTATCAAAACTGCCTTATTGCCACTGACATATAAATCTTATGTGTCTATGGCAAAAACCAGAATTTTAGCTCCTGAAATAGCAGCTATCAAGGAAAAGATTGGTGACGATGCGGCTAAAGTCCAACAAGAAACCATGAAACTTTATGGTGAGGTGGGAGTGAATCCATTGAGTGGTTGTGTTCCTGTATTAGCTACCATGCCTGTTTTAATGGCCGTGTTTATGCTATTCCCTAATTTGATTAATCTGAGGCAAGAATCATTTCTTTGGGCGGAAGATTTATCAACCTTCGATTCTATTGTTTCATTGCCATTTACGATTCCATTTTATGGATCTCATGTGAGTATGTTTTGTTTGTTGATGACCGTATCACAATTAGCCTATGGATATTATAATAACCAAATTACACCTGACCAACCAGGACAGCCAATCAACATGAAAATGATGGCCTATTTCACGCCAGTGATCTTCATGTTTGTGATGAATTCATTTCCTGCCGGATTAAGTTTTTATTATTTCATTTCGAATTTAGTGACGATAGGCCAACAATTAGCCATTAGAAAATTTGTGAATGAAGATAAAATCAAATTGATCTTAGACGAAAACAGAAAGAAAATTGCAGCTAGTGGTGGAGCTAAAAAATCTCGTTTTTCTCAATACTTACAAACACAAATGAAGACGATGGAGGAAACACAAAAGAACGCTAAAAATACGCCTAAAAAGAAAAAGTAAATGACGAATTTAAGTTCTATTTATTTTGAACAAGCAAAGAAATTAATCCCAGGTGGAGTTAACTCACCTGTTAGAGCATTTAAATCCGTAGGAGGAAATCCGATTTTTATAAAATCGGCTAAAGGGGCTTATTTAAATGATGTAGATGGTAATTCTTACATTGATTTAATAGGTTCTTGGGGTCCTATGTTATTTGGTCAAGCAAACCCTGTGATAGAAGATGCGGTAAGAAATGCATTAGCCAACGGGTTCTCATTTGGCGCCCCTACTTACAATGAAGTTCTCATAGCCCAAAAAATAACGGATATGGTTCCGTCAATCGAAAAAGTTCGATTGGTAAGTTCTGGAACCGAAGCTACAATGGCTGCGATACGATTGGCAAGAGCATTTACTAAAAAAGATAAAATCATCAAATTTGAAGGTTGCTATCATGGACATGGCGATTCTTTTTTAATTGCCGCAGGTTCTGGCGTTGCCACCTTAGGAACTCCAGATAGTCCAGGAGTCACTCAATCTACCGCTAGAGATACATTAACAGCTGTTTACAATGATATAAATTCATTAGAAGCTTTATTTGACGCAAACGTCGGAACCGTTTCATGTGTCATTGTCGAACCTGTCGTGGGTAATATGGGTTTAGTTATTCCTAAAAACGGGTATTTACAAGCGGTTAAAATGCTTTGTGAAAAACACAATGCTTTGTTGATTTTTGATGAAGTAATGACGGGATTTCGATTATCAGCCAGTGGATATCAAGGTATCTGTGGGATCAAACCTGATTTAACTACCTTAGGAAAAATAATCGGGGGTGGATTGCCTGTAGGTGCTTACGGTGGAAGAGCTGACATCATGGAAATGATTGCACCCGAAGGACCTGTATACCAAGCAGGTACCTTATCCGGAAATCCTTTGGCTACCACGGCTGGTTTAGCCATGTTAGGATTAATCCAATCAAATCCAGAAGTTTATCAAAGGCTAGAAGCCAAAGGTAAAAGATTAGCGGAAGCCATTACGAAGCAAATTAATTCATTAAACATGAAAGCTTCCGTTAGCCAAATAGGTTCTATGTTTACGCTATTTTTTACGGATAAAAAAGTAGAAAATTTTAATGACGCCAAAACATCTGATCTAATTAAGTTTGGGCAATATTTCAGAGGAATGCTTAATCGAGGTATTTATTTACCCCCATCTCAATTTGAATCTTGGTTCTTATCTGATTCAATAGGTGAAGAAGAACTAGAAAAAATCATCATAGCAAGTTGGGACACGCTTACGTCCATGCAAAATTCCTAGGCGAATGGCATCCACCTTTTTCTCAGTAATTATTCCTGTTTACAATCGGCCGATCGAGTTGGGAGAATTATTAGGTTGCCTGAGCCAACAAGACCATCCTAATTTTGAAGTTTTAATTATAGAAGATGGATCTAAAATAGACTCCAAATATGTCGTTGACACATTTAAAAACAAATTAGCTATTTCTTATTTTGTGAAGGAAAACGGAGGGCAAGGATTTGCTCGAAATTATGCGTTTGAAAGAGCTAAAGGAGATTTTTTTGTAATCCTAGATTCTGATGCCTTATTGGAACCCAATTATCTAAGCGAAGTAAATAAAGGAATCCACGAGGAGCAATTAGATTTATTCGGAGGACCCGATAAAGAACATGAGAGCTTCACTCCTATTCAAAAGGCAATCAGCTTTAGTATGACCAGTTTTTTTACCACCGGAGGTATTAGAGGCAAAAGTAAAAATATAGGAGGGAAATTTCATCCTAGAAGTTTTAACATGGGAATCTCTCGGGAAGTCTGGGAAAAAACAGCTGGATTTAAAATAACCAGAATGGGAGAAGACATCGAATTTAGTATTCGATGCATCGAAAATGGATTTAAATCGGGGCTATTGCCGGAAGCATTTATTTACCACAAAAGAAGAACTTCTTTTATCCAATTTTACGATCAACTACATTTTTTTGGGAGGGCAAGAATCAATATTAGTCGCTTCTTTCCAAAGGAACTGAAATGGGTGCATTTCATACCCTTAGCTTACTTTATCTTCTTTTGGAATACGATCATTTGGAACATTGTTGACATAAACTTTGGACTAATTTTCAGCTGCATGCTCATAGGATATTGGATCCTGATTTTCATAGATGCGCTGATTAAAACTAAAAACCTTTTAATCGCATTTTTAGGACTTATAGCAGCTAATATCCAACTACTAGCCTACGGGAAAGGATTTCTTGAAGAGGGATTGAAAAAACTTACCAATAAAGACCTTTGACAAGGTAATTCTGAACATAGTCTTTAACACCCTCTTCTAACGTATAAAAGGGTTTTGTGTATCCTAAGTCAATTAACTTTTTCATATTGGCCTCCGTAAAATATTGATACTTATCACGAATGTCCAAGGGGGTATCGATGTAATTAATCTGTACTGGCTTGACTAGCGCTGTAAAAGTAGATTTTCCTAAGTCGTTAAATGACCTAGCCTTACCCGTTCCCAAATTATATATGCCTGAATTTTTACGGTGCTCCATTAAAAATATACACACATCCACTAAATCTTTGACATATATAAAGTCACGAATCTGCTCTCCATCTTGGTATTCAGGCTTATGAGATTTAAATAGTTTCAGAGACCCATTAGATAAGATTTGACGGTATGCATGCCAAATCACAGAAGCCATTCGACTTTTGTGGTATTCATTGGGGCCATATACATTAAAAAACTTGAGACCAGCCCAAAAGAATGGTTTGTCTTCTTGTTTTAAAGCCCAATTATCAAAATCATTTTTAGAATCCCCGTAAGGATTTAAAGGCTTTAGTAAATGAATTTCATTTTCGTTATCGTCGTATCCTAATTCCCCAAGACCATAAGTAGCAGCTGATGAGGCGTATACTAGGGGTATTTGATATTTGACACATGCTTCCCAAACATGCTTTGAATAATTTACATTTAATGTATCGAAAATTTCTTTATTGAATTCCGTCGTATCCGTTCTCGCTCCTATGTGAAAAAGAAATTCCACTTCCCTATTATTTTGATCAAGCCATTGGAAAAAATCATTCCTTTCAACACGCTCTTTAATTTTCTTGCCAATTAAATTCTTATTTTTTTCTTCATTGGAAAAGTCATCTACGGCGATGATGTAATTGAAATTCATTTCATTCAATTTTGCAATTAAACAACTTCCGATAAAACCAGCCGCACCAGTAACTATGATCATAAAATGGGATTAATTTTCAAATTTACACAATAACTTCATTAGGTTTCTTACCTTTGTGAAATATTTGGACATTCTGCTATTGTTTTCCCAGAAGTCCTTTAAACAAACTGAAAACAAATGGTATACGTAATCCGAAAGGAACATTTCAACGCCGCGCACCGGCTATTCAATCCAAACTGGACTGAAGAAAAAAATCTAGAAGTATTTGGGCCATGTGCAAACAAGAATTGGCATGGGCATAATTTCGAACTCATTGTAACGGTAAAAGGGAAACCTAATCCGGAAACGGGATTTGTATATGACCTTAAGAAATTAGGTGATTTAATTAAGGTGGAAATAATTGATAAAGTAGATCACAAAAATCTAAATTTAGACGTTGATTTCATGGCTAATAAATTGGCTAGTTGTGAAATCTTAGTCATGGAATTTTGGAAAATATTAGCACCTAAAATTTCAGAAGGAACTACAACAAATGCTTGTCTTCACAAAATTCATTTGATTGAAACCAATAAAAACTCGGTAGAATACTACGGAGAATCATAGATGAAATATTTTATTCTTGCGGGTGAGAAATCAGGTGATTTACATGGATCAAACCTTGTAAAAGAAATTCGTTTAATTGATAAAAAGGCCGAAATAATAGGTTGGGGTGGCGATCAAATGAAATCTGCCGGCGTCGAAATATTAGTGCATCATCAGGAGTTAGCCATCATGGGAATTTTAGGAGTTTTTAAAAACCTATTTAGGCTAAACAAATTATTCAATCTATTTACCGCACAAATACTAGAGTTTCAGCCAGATACCATCATCTTCATTGACTACGGCGGATTTAATCTAAAAGCGGCAAAAATAGCCAAGCAGAACGGTTTTTATACGCAATTTTATATTGCGCCTAAAGTCTGGGCTTGGAATAAAAGCCGAATTCATTCTATCAAAAAATGGGTGGATCAATTATATGTTATTTTCCCTTTTGAACTAGAATTGTTTAAAGAAAAAGGCATTTCAACCCATTATATTGGCAATCCTCTAAAAGATGCTATTGAAGCATTTATTCCTAATATTGAATTTAATGATAAAAATAATGCTTACGTAGCTCTCTTAGCTGGCAGTAGGCGTCAAGAAATCAAGGCTAGTTTGCCGGTTTTTGAAGAACTGGTAAATACATCACCCAATATAGATTTTATCATTGCCGGCATTTCTGAATTTAAAGGCCTTTATGAGAATTGCAATATCAAGGTTGTATATGATCAAACCTATGATGTCCTTACCTGTTCATCCGCAGCAGTAGTAACATCTGGAACAGCCACATTGGAAACCGCCCTATTAAATATTCCACAAATCGTAGTGTACAAAACAGATTGGTTGTTTTACAATTTGGCCAAAATGGTCATAAAAATAAATTACATTTCTTTGGTGAATATTATATTAGACAAGCCAGCAGTGCCAGAACTCATTCAATCGGATTTCACGACTAAAAATATACATGCATGGCTGCTAAAATTATTGGACAAAAAATCCTTTGAATATAGAAATCAGAAAAGCGAATACGAAAATTTAATTAAATTAATTGGCCCAACAGGCGCCTCGAAAATAGCCGCAGAGAAAATAGTATTATTTGCTAAGAATCAAGCTAAATAATTATTAATCCAAGATTTTTGAACTCCCGGAATCGTGGAGAAATATTGAGCAATAACTTTTTTATCTACATTGAAATCCCCAGAAGGATAAAAAGGTTCTCTAATTTTAATTGCTTTATTAACGTAATCAAATCCAATCATAATGATAGGTAAATTAGCCTTTATAGCAATGTAATAAAATCCAGTACGTAATTCTTGTACATCTTTTCTAGTGCCCTCAGGAGCTAATACGGCAATGAAAGATTCTTTTTCGGCGTATACATCTACGATGGAATCTACTAGATTTGATTTGTTTTTTCGGTTCACGGGGTAACCTCCTAGCCAACGAAACATCCAACCAAAAGCCCCGTCAAACAACTCTTTTTTACCCCAAAAAAAGATGGGGATATTCATCATAGAGCGAGCACCTAAACCTACTGGAAAGTCAATCCATGAAGCATGTGGGGCTACAATTATAATACTTTTTTTAAGGTCGGCAGGATATTTGCCTTCTAAAGACCAACCAGAAATTTTATATACAAAATCAAAAATGGGGCTAGATATTAACATAGTTCATTGATTTTAGCAGAAATCTGAGTCAAAGATGTTTTTGGGTCAATCAAGATAGAATCAATCCCTAATTTAGAAGCAGATTCTATATTGGCAGCATTATCATCAAAAAAAACTACTTGGCCAGCTTCTAAATTGTTTTCGCTTAATACCTGTTGGTAAATTAATGAATTAGGTTTAACTAATCCCATTTCATAAGAAAAATGTGCTTTCTTGAACAGTTCAAATAAGTTTTCCCCATTGGGACCTAATTGAATATTTAAAAATATTCGTGAATGAATGACACTTGTGTTTGACAACAAATATAGGTCAAAATTGGAAGTCAAATCCTTTAAAAAAGTATAAATGTTAGAAGGGAAATCTAGCAATAAAGCAGAAAAAGCTTGATCAAATTCTTCATTAGAGCAATTCATAGCTAATTTATCCCTTAATAGATTTCTAAACTCTTCATCGGTCAACAAGCCAGCTTCATAGCCTAACCATAAACCTTCATTGATTATTTTATCTTGAATCTCTAGCGGATTAAAATAAGTCGACAATTGACTAAAAGCCTGAAAGGTAAGCGATAAATCAATAGGCAATAAAACATTACCTAAATCAAATAAGAGGGCCTTTTTTGATTTCATATTACTCGGTAACCACCCCCATTTTACTGAACTTATCAATTCTTGCATTGATCCGTTCAGCGCTCGACATCGCATTCAAAACCTTAAGTTCAGATATGATTACCTTTTTTATATTTTCAGCTGCTACATCTGGTGCTAAATGAGCTCCCCCTAAAGGTTCGGAAATAATCCCGTCAATTAATCCGTTTTTAAGCATATCGTCAGCCGTCAACTTCAAAGCTTCGGCGGCTTGTTCCTTGTAATCCCAACTTCTCCAAAGAATTGAAGAGCAAGACTCAGGTGAAATCACGGAATACCAAGTATTTTCCATCATTAAAACGCGGTCACCCACAGCAATCCCCAAAGCACCGCCAGAAGCTCCCTCACCTATGATGATACAAATTACAGGAACCTTTAACATGAACATATCACGAATATTTCTTGCTATAGCTTCACCCTGACCTCTTTCTTCTGCTTCTATTCCAGGAAATGCTCCCGGCGTATCGATTAAACAAACAATAGGCTTATTGAATTTTTCAGCCATTTTCATCAACCTAAGTGCTTTCCGATATCCTTCTGGATTTGGCATACCAAAATTACGATATTGTCTTTCTTTCGTATTCCGGCCTTTTTGTTGGCCTATAAACATGACCGAAAATTCACCATCAACATTACCAAAACCTCCAACCATAGCCTTATCATCGGCTACAGATCTATCTCCATGAATTTCGATAAACTCTGTGCAAATTTTTTCAATATAATCAAAAGTATAAGGTCGTTCAGGATGGCGAGATAATTGAACACGTTGCCAGCGAGTTAAATTAGAAAATGTTTCTTTTTTAAGTTCCAATATTTTTTCAGTCAGAGAGACTACAGCTTCAGAAACATCTACATTGTTTTCAATAGCCAACTTACGCATTTCAATTAACTTATCTTCTAACTCGGCAATGGGCTTTTCAAATTCTAGCAATGTTCTCATAATTCCAATTTTATAATGAGCAAAAATAAAGATTAAAGTAGATATGTTTCATTCTTAGTTGGTAAAATAACTTCATTGAAACCAAGTTTTTGAATCTCATGCCTAAATTCCAACATACTTTCTTCTTCCCCGTGGGTTAAAAACACTTTCTTTAATTTATCAATTTGTTGATTTTTCATGAAAGACAATAGTCCTAATTGGTCTGCATGACCCGAAAAAACATCAATTTTACGTATTCTCGCATTTACTTTATACTCACGATCCTTCACTTTGATGGTCTCAGAACCAGCCAGTAGTTGGCGGCCCAAAGTTCCCTCTGCGGAATAACCTATCAACAAAATAGTCGCATAGGAATTACTAATATTATCTGCGATATGCTTTTCTACTCGTCCACCGGTAATCATTCCAGAAGAGGAAATAATAACACAAGGTTCGTGGTAATTTTGGATTGCATTAGATTCTTTTTCTGATTGAAGGTAAACTAAATTATCAAAGTCAAATAATTCATCATACTCTTTTTGGAAGGATCTTGCCTCAGGATTTAAATAAGAAAGGTATTTCGCATAAATTTTGGTACTACTTCTACCCATGGGACTATCTGTAAATACTCGTATGGCAGGGAAATTACGTTCTTCGATCAATCGATTTAAGGTATATAATACAGCTTGCGTTCGCCCAACTGAAAAAGCGGGTATGACTAAACGACCAGGCTTATCGATACATGTTTCCCTAATAATTTCTTCCATAGCATCCATGGGACTAACTTTATCTTCATGAATCCGATTTCCATACGTACTTTCGGAAACAAGATAGTCCACTGGTGGGAGAATTTGTGGATCAATGTGTAAGGGGTAGTTATTCCGACCGATATCACCACTAAACCCAATAGTTTTAATTTCTTCTCCTTCAGTAATTGAGAAGTAAAGATGAGCGGCACCCAATAAATGTCCCGCTGGAAAGAAGGTTATTTCTAATCCAGGCTTAATCGTAAATTTTTTATTGAATTGTAAGGTGACAAAATTCTCAAGGGAATTTTCTACATCTTTTTGCAAATACATATCCCCTTTACGGAGGAGTCGGTCCATTTGCTTATGCTTCTTATTACTTTCCCCTTGTGCTGCTTTCAACCTTCGTAAATGTAAATTAGCAGAATCAAAAAGCAGTAATTCCGTTAAATCTGCTGTCGGCGGCGTACAAAGAACTTGCCCTTCATACCCTTCACGAAAAAGCATGGGGATATTACCGGAGTGGTCTATGTGCGCATGCGTTAAAACAACAAGGTTAATTAACGATGCATCAAAAGGAAAAAAAGATTTATTAACTATGGGTGTTTCAAAATCAATTTCGCGTTCCATGTCAGTACCGCAGTCAATTAAAATTTTATATCCATCTTCAAGCTCAAGCAAGTACATAGAACCTGTCACTTGCTTAGCCGCACCCAAAAATTGTAACTTCATAAATTGAAAGAAATAGGGGCCCTAAGACCCCCAATTGTGTTACAAAAATACACAAATTTCTCTAATAACGAATTATTTAACCTCTTTGGCAAATTTGCTTTGCATAAGATCTAATTCAGATTTACTCATATTTTTATCTGCAATTAAAGTTCTGTAACGAAAAGTCACTGATTCGCCTTTTTTCAAAGTTAAATTGCGAACATCTTTTCCATTACTGAATACTTTCGCTCCAAGTGGATTGACTGCAAATAAACCATATCCACGAGCATGCCAATATGAAGGATAGCTGACATTGGCAGGATGATCAAAAATAGCCACATTGATTGGGTGATTATCCATCACTCCCGTTAAATTCATCCAAGTAGCGCGCGTGCTCCAAACTGCTTCACCTTTTATTCCTTCACTCGAAATATAATCTCCAGTAACACCTGTGTTATCTAAAACAGGAACTTTCGTTTCAACTCCACTTGCATCTGTAAAGACATCTGGTTTGTTAGACGGTATTTCTAATTGGCGTGCCAATCGAATCGCAAACATCCCGTCTTTAACATCTTTAAATACAACCAAATCACTGATAGCCGTTAACGTAGTGATACGATCAACCGTTCTTGTATCTGCTGTTCCTGAAAACACATAGGTAGTTTTTTCGCTCAATACTTTTTGGCCTTTTCCGTCATCATCCACCCAAGTGGCTGTTGCCACCAACTCGCCACTATTTTTATTCGACTTTGATGATAATATGGCATCATGAAAGATAGTACCCATTTTGTGAGACTGCATGGATTTAATGATTGCTGTAGAATTATTCCAATAATCATATCCATTCACATCTTCATAATTTAACCACATACCTACGTGGTGCGGATGATCTGTTCGCTCCCCTGCCCTAGGTGAAATAGGATAACCTCTTGTAATCGTAGTTCCCTTAGCAGACAAGATGGGAAACAAAACAGCCTTTTTAAGTACTGATTCCCCTGGATAGAAGTATGAAGTGAAATATTTTCCGCCAATTAAAACATCAATTTTTTTCTCTACATCATTCTTTTTAAAAGAAACTGATTGATTTTGAGCAGTGGCTCCAATAGACAATAAGGTAAGAAATAGAATTATTTTTTTCATAAGAATTTAGGTTTAATAAAAATTCCGAAGGTAAACACCTTCGGAATTTTACAAAAATAACAAATTAAATAGAATTAATAACCCGGATTTTGAGGGAAACTAGCGGCATTGCCAGTAACTCTGTCAATCTGCAATTGAGGAATAGGTCTCAAAACGTGGTGAGACTTAATAAAAGGAGCAGCTTGTGGATTAAACTTTTTAACTCGATCTAAAAGGTTACCCCATCTAGCCAAATCTAACCAACGAGATTGTTCACCCAATAATTCCCGCTCACGCTCATCCATCACAAAATCAATGGTAAGGTCACCTTCAGTAATTAACATATTGGCTTCTTTTCCTGGCCAAGCTGCACGCTTACGAATAACGTTATAGGAAGCAGCAGCATCAGCTTTTAAATTAGAGAAATATTGTGCTTCAGCTAACATTAAATACGAATCTGCTAAACGAAAGGCGATAAAATCGCGACCACCTTCGAATTGAGTACGATCAATACGTCCCCCATCAATATGCTTAGACAAAGCCAGATAAATTCGTTCATCATAACGCGAGGGAACTAAAACTTGATACTTTTTCTTAGCTCTTTCTTCCACAGACATTTCAAAACCTGGTAAATAAATAGCCGTATCACCCGTAGCAAACGTGACTGTTTTTTTAGTTAAATCAAAACTTGTATTATACGTTCCAGGCTTATTTGAAAAATACGTGTCTTTGAAAGACTTTTTATAACGGCTATCGTTTTCACGATTATTGAAAACCATGTCAATGGTATAATTAGTTGGCTTATACCGTTTAAATGGACGACCATTTTCCGTATCACGTTGCATGCCTGGCAAAACATCATACTCCATTAAGAAGAATACGTGTGCATTATTACCACCCGCATTTGTTAAAGGATCTCTAGTATACTGTATTGACCAAATAACCTCATTGTTCACCTCATTACCTTGCTTATGTATATCACCGAAATTAGGCAATAATGAAATTCCATAATTAGCAATTACACTTTTCAAATTGGCAATTGCCTTAGCATAATCATCTCCTGCTTTTGCAGTTGACGTAGCCTTAGTTAAATAAACCTTTCCTAATAAATGTTCTGCTGCCGGACGAGTTGCACGACCATAATCCGCTGATTTTGACTTTGCCTCAAGGTCAGGAATTGCTTCACTTAAATCTTTAATGATTTGAGCATATTGAGCCGCGACAGTTGATCTTTTAACATCTTTAGTGGGAGCAACTGTTTCAGTTAAACGTAAATCAACACCACCAAATAATTGAGTTAAAATAAAATAATGGTGCGCACGAATAAATTTAGCCTCTGCAACACGTTGTTTTTTAATAGCATCAGATAAGCCCGTAACTTTTGCAGACCTTTCTATAATGGCGTTGCATGTATTGATACCTAAATAAAAATCATTCCACAATTCAGAAATACTACCATTACGTGTATCAAAATCAGTCGTATAGGTATTCATAAATTTCCAGCTACCATCCGCTCCGTTTGTGAAAGAATCGGTTCCAAAAATGGAAAGATTAAAACCACGCTCAGTACCATACCAAGAGCGATTCGTAGAATATGCTGCATTAACTGCATCATTTAATCCTTTAGCAGTATTTATATAATCATTTCCAATGTTTGAAACTACCTTTTCAGTCAACAAGTCACTACATGATTGAGTGCCAATGATTAATATAAGAACAGCCCCTAAATTTGCGATGAAAGATAATATCTTTCTTTTAAATACATTTTTCATATTTTTAAAAATATTTAATTAAAATTTAAGATTTAAACCAAAAGTGGTAATCGATGTGGCAGGGGAAATATTCGTATTCACCTCACCACCACCAACTCCTTGCTCACCGTCAACAAATGTTTCAGGATCAATACCTTTGTATTTCTGACGATATTCAGACAAAATTAATGGTTGCTGAATAGAAGCAAATACCCGAATGCTTTCCATTTTCAATTTCTTCGCCACTTTATCAGGAAGGTTATACCCAATATTGATGTTCCTTATTTTGAAAAAAGTTCCATCAAAATAGGTTAGTGATGATCCATTTTTAGGGAATTCTTGAGTTACAACCGGTTGAGGAAATTCATTTGTTGGATTATTAGGTGTCCAAAAATTCAAAGATAAATTATTGTAACGACCTGCTAATTGGTTTACGTTATCATGAAAACGAGAACGGATCAACTGTCCTACCCGAGTAAAGATGAAGATTGATAAATCAAAACCTTTGTAGCTAAAACGATTAGTTAAACCTGCAGCAAAACTAGGTACAGCTGATCCCAAAATTTGACGATCATCGGCATTGATTTTGCCATCATTATTAAAATCCTGAACTTTAATTTGACCTACACGATCTCCAAAAGCTAAAGCCTGGTCACGCTCAGCAGTTTGCCAAATACCTATTTTCTTGTAATCAAAGAAAACAGATAAAGGTTGGCCTATAAATCGACCCGCTCCGATATCGTCCACTTTTCCATTAGCTAAAGAAACAATTTCTTCTTTGTTTTTTGTAAATATCAAATCAGAAGTCCATTGGAAATCACCACGATCCACATTAACCGTATTTAAGGTTAATTCAATACCTGAATTTTGAGTCTCGCCAATATTGGTTGTAAAACCACCAAAACCAATAGAAGTTGGCAATGGCTGAGGAGCTAATAAATCCGTCGTATTGGTTACATAATATTCTGCTGTTCCTGAGATACGACCTCTTAAAAAGCTAAAATCTAAACCAATATTTTTTGTTGTCGAAGTTTCCCAACGCAAATCCGGGTTACCAATGGTATTGGGTCTGTAACCGTATGCAGCTGTATTATCCCAAGCATAAGCAGTTCTACCTAAAAGAGACTGCGTTTGATATGGGTTAATGGCTTGGTTACCAATAGCGCCCCAACTAGCTCTTAATTTTAATTGATCGATCGCAGCTATATCCTTAATAAAAGGTTCTTCTGAAATATTCCAACCTAAAGCTACAGATGGGAAAATACCAAATTTAGTATTGGCCCCAAAACGAGAAGAGCCATCCATACGAACTGTGGCTGTCAATAAATACTTCTCCTTATAGTCATAATTGACACGTCCCATATAAGACAATAGCGTCCATTCAGTCAAATTAGTATTTGCACCAGTAATAAGACTTGCATCCCCTAAACGATTATATGATTGTGTCTCAGCTGGAATACCATTGACCGAAATATTGGTTGTTTCGAATTTATCTTGCTGAATAGACTGTAAACCTGTGACATTTAAATTATGTACATCATTAAACTTCCTTGAATAGTTCAAGACATTTTCTAATGTATAATTAAAAGAGAAAGACTCATTAACCGATCCAACCGCATTACCACCACGGCCATTATTTGTAAATGCTCCTATAAATCTACCTGCACGTCCAATCGTAAAATCAGGACCAAAATTTAATTTATAAGTAAGCCCTTTCGCTAAATTAACTTCAGCATATAAACTATTAAAGATTCGATAACGTCTGTTATCATCTATGTTAGCTCCTGGAACAATTTCGGAGAATGGATTCGTTCTCAATCCATCATTGGTAGGCAAGAAAACTAAATTACCATTGGCATCATAAGGTTCTCCTAATGGATTTTCTTGCATCGCCCCGCCTAAAATATTTAAGTTTTCACCATTTCTAAATGAATTAACGACTAAAGTAGATAAACCTATTTTGACGTTTTTATTAATTCTATGGTCTAAATTTACTCTAAAGGTATAACGACTAAAATCCTGCATTTTAACTACCCCAATATCATTAAAGAAGTTACCAGAAATATTAAATTGAGTATTTTCGGTTCCACCAGATACACCTACCTGATGACTTTGAATAGCTCCAGCACGTAACATGCCATTTACATAATCAGTCGATCTGCCCATAGCAATACTGGCTAACTCACGAGGTTCAAAAATCTTAGCATCGTCAGTCGCATTCGCTGCGCCTAAAGAATACTGACCCACAGCCCTTCTTGATTCACGTTTATACTCAGCATATTCAGCGCCATTCATTACTCCGATGGTACCTAATTGTTGGTTTAATCCATAATAAGAATCCACTGATACAATCGTTTTACCAGCTTTACCTCGTTTTGTTGAAATCAAAACAACTCCATTGGCTCCCCTAGAACCATAAATAGCGGTAGATGAAGCATCTTTCAAAACCTCCATAGAGGTAATATCAGAAGGATTTATATCATCAATACCACCGGCTAAAGGTATACCATCGACTACATACAAAGGATCATTCGTCGCATTAAATGAACGTCTACCTCTAATTCGAATTTGAGGGCCAGATCCAGGCTTCGATCCTGGTTGAACCACGTCAACCCCAGCCGCACGACCTTGTAAGGCTTGTCGAGCATTCGTAACAGGCAATTCACTGATTTCTTTTGAAGAAACCGAAGAAATAGCACCTGTCATTTGACTCTTTTTCTGAGTACCATAACCTACAACGACCACTTCAGACAAACTAGTGTTGTCAGCAAGCAATTTAACATCAATCTGAGTCTTATTACCCACCGAAATATCTTGAGTAATGTAACCCACTGAACTAAATTGTAAAACCGCTGATGAAGCAGCAGAAATTTTAAAATTTCCATTAACATCAGTTGACGTTCCAATAGTTGAGCCTTTGACTAAAACAGAAACCCCAGGAACACCTGAGCCATCATCAGAAGCTGTTACGCGCCCTGTGACCGCACGATCCTGAGCAAACGCCTGTACCCCTAAAAACATGAAAATCATGCTTAAAAGTACTTTTGAAAGTAATTTTTTTCTCATAAAATGATTTTGTTTAGTGAATAATTTGCAAAGTTTGGTTAATCTTAATCCACAATGCTTTGCTTTCATCACGGCTTAATAGGTTCTCTAATTTATTCAAATCGCTGGTAGAACCTATTCCTGGCGATATTGTTTTAATTGGATTAAATATAATTCTCTTTAGAAAATTTCGATAAACCCCAAAATGACTTATTTTTCTAAAGGACATAATAACCGTAAACGTTTAATATACCCTATAAAGCAGTGCAGAACCCTAATATACTCAAAGAATTATAAAATTAATTCTATTAAACAGAAAATGTTTTATTTATCAAGCCCTCTTTCATGACGCGAAGCGCTCCAAAAATTAAATTATATACAGACTGCGCATTAATATTCATTTGTTCACTAATCTGGTCAGTATCCAAATTTTTATAAAACTTCAATTGAATAGCCTCTCGTTGGCGTTTACTTAATAAGTGTAAACTATTTGCTACTTTAATATTCATCTCTAGCTGAGCTTCATTTAATATTAAAACAGATTCTTGAGATGGCAAATCTTCCACAAAATCCCTTGTATAATTAACATGATGATTAAATGATTTTAAGTTACCATCAATATGACGAATCAATTTCCGTTTAATCGATGCCATTAAATAAAATTTAACACTGGTCGTGGAACCAAGATTGGAATGATTTTTCCATAACTCAACAAATAAATCATGAAGGCAATCTTTGATCAAATCTTTATCACTAGTAATTCCTACCGAATAAGAATAAAGTGGATTAATAAACATTTGATATAATTTTGAAAATGCTTCGTGACTACCTCCCCGAAGCTCGTCCCATAATTCAATCTCGTTGATACTATTTTTCATCTTTATTCTCAAATTGTACTAATCAAATATTAAATATATTTGATATCATTTATGCTCTTTAATATACACCATAGTATTATTATAAATCAAAGAAATTCTATAATTTTTTACCGTAAACGTTACCGTAAACGTTTACATTTTTTTATTCGCAATATTCCAACCATATTTAAGTAATAAAATCACCAAATTAATTTTTTATTAAGTTTAGTATTTATTGTACTAATAAGATAAAATATAAAATTCATCCCTTTATGAAAAAATTAAATACCTTAGATGCGACCATGTTAGTCATGGGATCCATGATAGGTTCAGGCATATTTTTAGTGAGTGCGGAAGTTGGCCGCCAACTCACCTCTCCCATCGCCTGGATTATGACCTGGGTTCTTACCAGTTTTGTGACCATCACTGGAGCATATGCCTACGGAAAATTGTCAACCGTATTTCCAAAAACAGGTGGTCAATATATTTACTTAAAGGAATCATATAATCCAATGATCGGTTTTCTGTTCGGCTGGACCACTTTTTTAGTCATTCAAACGGGAACTATTGCCGCCGTTGCCGTTGCATTCGCTAAGTATACTGGTATTTTATTACCTGAATTAATCAATGACGTTCCATTAGTTGGGAATTATATTACAAGCCAACAAATTTTAGCGGCCTTTTTAATTGCCACCTTAACTTTTGTGAATCTTAGAGGAATATCTTTTGCATCTTTAGTTCAAAATGTTTTTACCATTACTAAAATTGGCGCCATCATTATCCTAATTATCATAGGAGTTTATGTAGGTGTTTCAAATGGATGGGTGCATTTCGATCATTTTTTCAAAGAGACCCAAACCTATAACGCAACGACAAACACATTTGAAAATATCAGTATTTGGCAATTTGGCAGCTTATTTGGCGTAGCCATGATTGGCCCCTTATTCTCCTCTTCTGCTTGGAACAATGTAACTTTTGCCAGTGCAGATTTCGAAGACCCTAAAAAAACAATTGCCAAAGGTTTAGTCTATGGAGCCGCCCTTGTTTGTTTATTATACATCTTAACCAATATTGCCTATTTAGGCATACTGCCTTTGGAAGGTGATCCCAATGGCGCTAGTCCTTATGAAAGAGGTATTATGTTTGCAAGCCAGGACCGACTAGGATCCGCTGCTTTGCAAGCCGTATTAGGAACAATAGGCGCGACTGTCATGGCCATATTAATTATGATTTCCACCTTTGGATGTAATAATGGAATCATTTTAGCTGGGGGTCGTTTATTCCAAGCGATGGCAAACGATCGTTTGTTTTTCCAAAAAGCAGCGGAAACAAATAAAAATGGTGTACCTGCCAACTCACTATTCATTCAAGGAATATGGGCAATCGCATTATGCTTTTCCGGATCTTACGGAACGCTATTAGACTTTACGGTATTTGCAATCTTGATCTTTTATTTCTTAACTGTAGCTTCCGTGTTTAAAACCAAAATCATGGGGGCGCAACTTCCTATAAGTCAAAAAATTATCTTTTCGATTTATTTGATTTGCTTACTATTTTTAGCCGGAAATTTACTTTGGGTAAAAACAATATCGTCCACAATAGGCTTAATTATCGTCCTAGTAGGGATACCATTTTATTACGTCATGAAGAAAAATCAAAGAATATGATTGGTCTTTAACCATTCAGCTAAACGATCGAACCACAATTCTTTTGTGGTTTTATTGTTTAAACCAAATCCATGACCTCCTTTGGCATACACATGTAAATCAGCTGCGACATTATTTTCGGTAAGCTTTTCAACATATAACAAGGAGTTTTTAATGGGCACCGCTTTGTCATCAGCCGCATGTACCATAAAAGCTTTAGGTGTGTAATCCGTAATTTGCTCTTCGTTGGAGAACAAATGAATCAATTCCTCTGAAGGCTTTTTACCAAGCAAGTTAGTGGAAGAACCAGAATGACCAAATGGCCTAAAACTAATTACAGGGTACAACAATATTTGAAAATCAGGTCTAAGGTTAATGCCATCATCCACACCAGTATAATCTTTTTCAAAATGAGTGGCCGCAGTGGCCGCCAAATGTCCTCCAGCAGAAAAACCCATAATACCTATCTTGCCAACATCGATACCCCATTTATTCGCATTTTTTCTAACCAACCGGATGGCTTGTTGGGCATCTTGCAAGGGAGCAATTTTACGATCTACTTGCCGAGTAGAATCAGGTATGCGGTAATACAACACAAGCGCATGAATCCCCAATTCATTAAATTTCTTTGCGATATCAGTTCCTTCGTGGGAAGAAGCTAATATTTTATACCCCCCACCTGGACAAACAACGACACAAGGCTTTTGAGATTTACCTCCTTTGGCTTCAAAAAACTCATAGGTAGGAATACTTACATTAGAAATACGGTTAATACCACCCGTAACTTCGCTCTTTTGAAGATTGGGTCCATCTATATAATTCGGGATCGTTCCAGGGTAAAGAGCCTGAACACCTTGCGCATTTAGTTGATTCATAGCAATGATAAAAATAGAAAAACAAAGAAAATAGATGACACGTTTCATATTATGAAGGTTTAGATTTATCAGTCGTGATTAAAACAACTGCCAATAGTATAAAAAAACTAGCTATAATTAAAATTTTAGGCAATTCTTCCTGTAAAATTAAATTGCCTAAAATTAACGCAATCAATGGGTTTACATAGGTATAGGTCGCTACTAATGTGGCATCTAATTCTTTAGAAAGATAGCCAAAAAGGGAATAACCCAGCATGGAACCTATTAATCCCAAATATAAAAAAACATAAAAAGCTTTAAAGGGTATATCAGCTAAAACAATGTGTTGATAATCTCCTTTCAATGTGCTAATGAGAAAAACAATCAAACCGCCGGTCAACATTTGAATCGAACATACTTGTGTAAAATGATATGAATTAGCCTGAGTAAACTGAATGCGGAAAACGCCTATATTCCAACCGATCACTGCCACCGACAAGTAAAAAATACCTTTAAAGAACTCCATTTCCATACCAGGAATGGCTAATTTTTTTTGACTGACCATAATACCAATCCCAATCAAACCCAATAAAGTCCCCAATAATTTACGCTTAGTCGGTTTTCTACCACTTAACCAAAAGAAAAAAACTAATAATAGAGGGCCTAAAGCCATAAATACCGATGAAAATCCAGAAGGTATAATAGAACCTGCCATCGCCATAAAACCATTCCCTAAACAAATTAATAAGATACCCGCTTGTAAATGAATGGACAAATGTTTCCAGGGCATCTTTACCCAATGTCGGCCTAGCAGAGACCAAATAAATAACAAGGATCCCGCAAATAAATTTCGAGAAAACGTAATGACTAATGGAGGAAAATAAGCCAATAAAATACGAACGCTTAAAAAGGTGGAACCCCAGATTAAATACAATAATCCCAATGAGATTAAAGCAGCCGCTGGAATTTTTGTTTTGGGGCTCATATTAGGACAGTAAATCAGGACGACGCTTTTGGGTTCTTAAGACTGATTGCTCATGTCGCCAAGCATCTATATTTCGGTCATGTCCAGAAAGCAATACCTCAGGTACGCTTTGCCCATTAAATTCTGAAGGTCGGGTGTAAACAGGCGGGGCCAATAAACCATCTTGAAATGAATCGGTTAAAGCGGAACTTTCATCCCCCAGCGCACCGGGCAACAATCGTATTATTGCATCAGCGGAAACGGCAGCAGCTAATTCGCCACCCGAAAGGACATAATCACCAATGGAAACCTCCCGCGTAACATACTTATCACGAACTCGTTCATCAATCCCTTTATAATGCCCACAAATGAAAATCATATTTGTATTTAGGCTCAACTGATTGGCTAATCCCTGTTTTAAGAGTTGGCCGTCAGGCGTAAAAAAAATAACTTCATCATAAGTCCGTTCGCTTAATAATTGGTCCAAACAACGTGATAAGGGCTCAATAGCCATGACCATCCCTGCTCCCCCACCAAAAGGGTAATCATCTACTTGGCGATGTTTTTTTAAGGAAAAATCATGCAAATCATGAAAAACAATGTTGACCAGCCCAGCATCAGAAGCACGTTTGCATATAGAATGCTCGAAAAAACTATGCATCAATGCCGGAATAACTGAAATTATATCAATTCGCATCATCTTCTAAATAAACCTCCAAAAGGCCATCTGGTAATTCAGTAAAAACAATTTTTTCTTTCTTATCTACTTTGGGAACAATTTCATCGATCAAAGGAATTAAAACTTCCTTGGACTTATAAATCATAATAATCACATCCTGTGCACCTGTTGAATAAACTTCTTTTACATACCCCAATGAACCTAAATTACGATCTTGTACCTGATAATCAATAATCTCATGGTAATAAAATTGGTCATCCTTTAATTTGGGCAAAAAGCTAATGGGCAAAAACAACTTCAATCCGACCAACTCCTTGGCTAAATCTAGACTGTTGATGCCTTCTAAAGTCATTAAATTAACCGAATCTCTAATTTGAAGTTCATCAATAAAATAAGGAACTAATTCGTTGCCTTTTTGAACAAATACAGATTCCAATCCCTCATATTCATAGGGATCATCCACATCCATAAATACATGAAACGCTCCTTTTAATCCATGAGGCTTAGCTAAAGCACCCAACTCAAAATATTCTGTTTTTGCCATAGGTACAAAAAAAAATCATACAAATCTGAAAACAAATTTGTATGATTTAATCAAATTTTTAAAATTATTCTGCTGCTGGCTCTTCAGTCGCTTCAGTAGCTGCTTCTTCCGCTGCTGGAGCTTCTGCCGCTTCTTCTTCTTCTTCTTCTTCTGCTACAACTTCTTCAACCGCAACTTCTGCCGCTGGCTCTTCTGCTACAGCTTCTTCAACCGCAACTTCTGCCGCTGGCTCTTCTGCTACAACTTCTTCAACCGCAACTTCAGCCACTGGAGCTTCTGCTACTGCTTCTTCAACCGCAACTTCTGCCACTGGAGCTTCTGCTACTGCTTCTT
>CAMARL010000011.1 GCA_945860325.1 Spirosoma fluviale
AATCATGTCCGGCGCGGTCAGTAATGTAGGTAATTAATTGGGTCGACGTGCCTTCCGGTCTACCTAATTTTTCATCCATGATTTTACATAAAAGATGTACAAGATCGATATTTTTCCACTCGTTAAATCCACCAATGTTGTAGGTTTCGCCTATTTTACCCTCATGAAATACGGTGTCAATCGCCCTAGCATGGTCAATAACATACAGCCAATCTCGCACATTTTCGCCTTTCCCATACACTGGCAAAGGTTTATTGTGCATGATATTATGAATCATTAAAGGGATTAATTTTTCTGGAAAGTGATTGGGTCCGTAGTTATTGGAACAATTTGTGATGACTGTTGGCAAGCCATACGTCTCATGGAATGCTCTTACGAAATGATCTGAACTTGCTTTTGAGGCTGAATAAGGCGACCTAGGATCATATGGAGTGGTTTCAAGAAAAAACTCATCAGGATTATGCAATTCACCATAAACCTCGTCGGTGGAGATGTGGTAAAATCTTTTTCCTTCATATTGGCCATTCCAATGCTTTTTGGCTGCTTGTAAAAGATTAGCCGTGCCCAAAACATTGGTTTTTACGAAGGCTAATGGATCTGTAATGGACCTGTCGACATGCGATTCTGCAGCTAAATGTAATACCCCGTCAAATTTAAATGTGGCAAAGAGTTGGTCTATTTCCTCTGCATCTGTGATATCAGCTTTGATAAAATGGTAGTTGGCAGCTGTGGCCACATCTTCATTATTGGCCAAATTACCAGCATACGTAAGAGCATCTAGGTTATAGATTTGATATTCAGGGTATTTATTGACAAACAAACGCACCACATGTGAGCCAATAAAACCTGCGCCTCCGGTGATTACAATTTTTTTCATATACTTATAATAGGGCTTTTTGCCAAGCCCATGCATCTTTTAAGGATTCTTCTAAACTTCTTTTTGACTGCCAACCTAAAATATCTTTTGATTTGCCAATAGCCGCATAAACAGCGGTTATATCGCCTGACCTCCGAGGTTTTAATTCATAATTTACTTTTTCTCCTGTAATCTTTTCAAAAGCTTGAATGATTTGTAAAACGGAAGTTCCATCGCCGGTACCTATGTTGAAAAAATCATAGTAAGAAGAAGCCTCTTTTTGTTCTAAAAGGTGTTTCAATGCTTTTACATGTGCTTCAGCTAAGTCACACACATGAATATAATCTCTGACTGCTGAACCATCTGAGGTAGGGTAATCCGTTCCAAAAACCTGTAGTGGGCCTCTTAATCCAGCGACAGATTGAGTTAAAAAAGGAATTAAATTTGCTGGTGGCCCTAGGGGTAATTCGCCTATTAATGCACTTTTATGGGCACCAATGGGGTTAAAGTAGCGAAGTGAGATGGCTTTCAAATCGTTGGACGCTTGCGTAGTATCTGCAATAATTTCTTCACACATCTGTTTGGTATTTCCATAAGGGGAAATAGCTACTTGGACGGGTGATTTTTCAGTGACTGGAAGTTCGGCTGGTTGGCCATAAACGGTACAGGAACTTGAAAAAACTAGGTTTTTAATGTTATGCTCCTGCATTTTCTCTAAGAGTAAAATGGTGGAAGCCACATTGTTTTTGTAATATTTTAAGGGATTTTCGACGGATTCACCGACTGCTTTTGACGCGGCAAAATGAATAACCCCATCTATTTTATGTTCTTTAAATACTTGATCGTATGTTTTCGGATCATTGACATCCAAATGATAGTAAACGACGGGCGATTGACAAATGGTTTCTAAATTCTGAATGACATGAATGGAGGAGTTCGAGAAATTGTCTACAATAATTGGGTTAAACCCATCTTCTTTTAAGACAACATAGGTGTGGGAACCTATAAATCCTGCGCCGCCAGTAATTAAAATATTCATTTGTTTCTTTTCAGATTAAATCAATAACAAATTTAGGTCGATTTTCCCCTTTAAAAAAATTATGTGTTAAAACATTTATTGTGAGGTCTTTTGGGCTAATCTTTTTGATTTAATGCGAATAGTCTATATTTTTGAATTAATTATTCCAAAAATGACTGAGCCAGCGATTAAAGCGATGATTCAATTGATGGACGACTCTGATAAAGAAGTTGTTCAAATGGTTGAGGACAAGATTCGAACCTTGGGTCCAGCCATTATTCCAATTCTTGAATCTGAGTGGGAAAATCTTAGTTTGAATCCAATTTTGCAAGTAAAAATCGAAAACTTAATTCATGATTTCCAATTGGAATCCATGAAAAGCAAATTGATGCATTGGAAGCAGGGCGGTGCCATGGATTTATTGGAAGGCATGTGGATCATAGCTACTTATCGTTTTCCTGATTATTCTTTTACGGCTTTAAAGCAGGAAATGGAACAATTGTATTTTGATGTATGGCCTCAAATTAGGGAGAATTTGCATCCAATGGACCAAGTTAAGGTATTGAATGGGGTGATTTTTGACCAATTGAAATTTGGCGCCAATACAAAAAATTTCCATGCGGCAAATAACTCATTTTTAAATGTCGTTTTAGAGTCCAAAAAAGGAAATCCAATTAGCCTTTGTGTGATTTATATGTGGATTGCTCAGAAGTTGGGCTACCCGATTTATGGCGTAAACTTACCTAATTTGTTCGTATTGACCTATAAGCAGAAAGAAATTCAGTTTTACATCAATGTGTTTAATAAGGGTTTGATTTTTAATCGAGTGGATATAGACAATTATTTGGCTCAATTAAATCTAACGCCTAATGATATCTATTATAATCCATGCTCTAATTTAGAGATTATACGTCGAGTATTGAGAAATTTAATTATGGCCTATGAGAAGTCGGGCGATGAAGATTACAAAGCGGAATTAACGGATTTAATTGCTTCTCTTGACTAGTTTTCGATGGCGATAGAACATGCAAAATGTTCAAATTCTTCCATGCTAATCGTTATTTTTTTATCTCTAACGTATATTTCAAACGGATTAGTAGCTAAATGAGGTAGCTCAATATCTTGTTGGAATGCTAAACCTGGAACGCCCATTGCCTTATAAATAGCCTCTTTGCAAGTCCAAGCCTTTGTTAAATCGGCGTGTGAATTTTGCCAACGACTCCACTCTTCCGCGGATAAGAATCGAGTACCAATTTTTTCTACATTTCTCCCAAAGCGTTCAAGGTCGATCCCGACTGATTTTTTATGGCTAATGACTGCAGCCACAAATGGGAATGAATGACTTAATGAAATGTGATAATCGGATTGATCAAAATAGGGCCTATTTCTGTCATCCTTTTTTAAATCCCAAGGACCCTTAGAAATTTGTTGGCATAAGGTCCAAAGACAAAATCTGGCGGCTGAGGATTCTAATTTCTTTTGCGAGACAATTTCATGATCCTTGTTTGTGGTCCAATTTTCTGGAAAGGTTTGAAAAAAGGATAGGTCCTCCGTAATTTCCCAAATCATCCATTGTAAAGAAGTGGACGATAATAATAATGATTTGGATGAAATTCGAGGCATGAATGAATGTATTTGCTTGTAAAATTATCATTTTTGTAATTAATTATTTTTTTAAATTTTACTCGCTGAGTCAAAATCTTGGAAATACAAAGAATTGACACTTTTTCAGGGCATAAAGCCCCCATTTATTCCTTAGAAGAGGGGAGGGAACCTCATTTTATTTATTCGGCGGGTTCGGATGGATGGGTGGTCGAGTGGAATTTGCAGAAGCCTGATGTAGGGAAGGTTTTGGCACATATAGAGGGCTCCGTTTATTGTTTGAAGTTGGATAGGTCAACGAATATTTTTTGGGTGGGGCAAAATTTTGAAGGAATCCATGGGGTTCAAATCAGCGACCAGAGTCGAGTATTTTCTATTTCCATGCCTAAGAAGGCTATTTTTGATATTTGTTTTTTGGGAAATCAAGTTTGGGTGGCACATGATCATGGCTTGATATCTGTGATCGATAAAGAAAGTCTACAAATTATTAAGCACATTAAGTCGGGTGATAAAAGTGCGCGCAAATTTTGTTTGTTGGGCCAAGATAAAATAGCCATAGGATTTAGTGATGGTTTTATTCGTGTTTTCAACAAGAATTTCGAAATGGAATATGCATGGCTTGCCCACGAACTATCTGTTTTTTCAATGATTTATGAGGAATCATTTAATTATTTACTTTCGGTCGGCCGTGATGCTAAGATAAAACGTTGGTCATTAAATGAAGAAAAGAGTCATTTAGTCCTAGAAGTCGCGGCTCATATTTATGCCATTCATGATGTAGTTATAAGTCCCGATCAACAATTTTTTGCGACTGCGAGCATGGACAAAACGATCAAAATATGGAGCTCAAATGACTTGGCCTTATTAAAGGTGATTGACGCTCCCCGATATGGCTCCCACAAAAATTCGGTGAATAAATTGCTATGGTCCAACTATCAAGATTATTTGGTTTCAGCTTCTGACGATAAAAATATTTCCATTTGGAAAATACATTAAAGATTTTATTTATTTTAGCAGTTATATGAGTGATAAAAAGCAAATTCCGGACGTAGCGTTTTCAAGATCATTTCGTGGGTATGATGTATCTGAGGTAAATGAATATGTTCAAAATGTGAATGCTTATGAGGTTTCTGTTCAGCACACAATTGAAAAATTAGAGTCCAAAGTAGGCGATTTAGAAACTGAAATTCAACGCTTACGAGAGTTGGAATCCTCTTTATTTCGTGCTATGAAAATGGCTGAGGAAGCGCAGGAGAATTGGAAAATAAAAATGACGCAAGAGGAAGAGGAACAAAAAATAAGCACCCAAAAACATACAAAAAAAGTCATTGAAGACGCCACAAAAGAAGCTGAGAAAATTAAATTTTTAGCTGAGTCTGAAAAGAAGCAATTACTAATGGGTGCTAGTCAGGAATTAAAAGAGCAAGAGCGAGGGTTAAAAACATTAAAAGAAGCCCAGCGTGAAATAGCCAGGCAATTGTCGTCGGTAGCCAATTTGACTTTAGGCCAATTAAGTTCATGGGAAGTCTTTAAAAATGAAGTAACCGAAGTTTTACCTATTGAAAAGCCAGCGAAGGAAAAACTAATCGTTAAAAAAGCGAGTGCTGTTAAAAAGGTGAATACAGTCACCAATGTCAAGAAGAAGGTTGATTTACCCCAAAAAAATCAAGTAAAATCCAGTGCAAAAAAGAATGTCAATCCAAAAAAGAAATTGACTACTTCTCAATTGTCAACCGAAAATGGGGGGGATGACGGTTTACCTACTTTAAATAAAGTTTTAGCTGCTTATGCTAAATCTACTGGCCCCAAGGGTAAAATCGGGGACATAAATTAATCTAGATGCGTGTTTGGCAGATTAAATTAGAAAACTTGAAATTCTTTTCATTTCATGGATTGTTTCCAGAAGAGCGTATTCTTGGGAATGAATTCACCATATCTGTTTCTGTGGATCGAATTTCAAATGAAATATTTTCAGAAAATTTAGAACAATCCATAGATTACGGAGTTATCTTTTCAATTTGTTCTGAAGTTATGCAGAGCCCCGTTGATTTATTAGAGACCATTTGCGAGCAAATCGTTGCTAAAATTCAATTAATTTGTCCCGATTATCAATTAATTGAAATTAGTGTGACTAAAGACAATCCACCATTAGGTCAGTTGGCGGGTCATTCTACCGTTAAATTATCAGTATCTAAAGATTAGTTTAATTGAATGATTATCATGTAAATTTGTTAAAATTTTCATCGTATGCGTCATCAAGTAACCATCAAAGACATTGCTAAGCGACTGAATATTTCGGTGGCTACGGTCTCTAGGGCCTTGAGGGATTTACCGGATATCCATCCTGACACTAAAAAAATGGTGGTTGATTTAGCTGAGGAATTAGATTACCAGCCTAATGTTTTAGCCACAAGTTTAGTTAAGAGTAAGACTAAAACCTTAGGTGTTATAGTTCCTGACCTCGGCTATTACTTTTTTTCTGCTGTTTTAAAATCAATTGAGGAAGCAGCCATTGCAGCCGGATATAGTTTGTTGATTACGCAGACGCAGGAATCTTACGAGCGGGAATTGATTAATATTCAGAATTTATCCAGAGGCCAGGTAGAAGGTATCATTATTTCTTTGTCCAGGGAAACGGTGAATTTAGATCATTTAACCCGTTTGCAAAGACGGGGGATTCCTTTAGTATTTTTTGATCGGGATAGTGATGAAATTCATGCGTCAAAAGTGATGGTTGACAATGAGCAATCAGCTTTTGAAGCGGTTAAGCATTTATTACTAGCGGGCTGCCAACGGATTGCTTTCCTTGCCGGACCTAAAAATGTATCCGTTAGTAACCAGCGAATATCAGGCTATTTAAGAGCGTTAGCTGAGTCGGGTGTCAAAGAAGATTTAAAGTTAATTATACATTCAGATTACATTCAAGATTCTGCGACTCTTTGTACGCAAGAGTTAATGAAAGCTAAAAATAGGCCTGATGGCATTTTAGTTGTTTCGGACCGACTAGCCTTAGGCGTTTTGGTGGCCTTGAGAGGTTTAAATATTTCAGTTCCGGAGGAAGTCAAAATAGTTAGTTTTAATAATGAACCTATTTGTTCAATTGTTTCACCTTCGATTTCTTCGGTTTCGCAGCCATTAGAGGAGATTGGTCGCTTGTCTGTAGAGTTATTATTAGACCAAATTAATCACAAAGGAGAGGATTTGAAACCAAGGGTGGAAGTATTAAAGACTCAATTAATGGTGCGGGAGTCTTCTTCTAAAAGGAATTAGTCCTAATTTTCATTGATTTTTCCTGCCCATTTTGCTGGTATATCAATATATGCAATCCTGGATTTAATTCAGAAATCAATTCTTTATTTATCGTTCCATTCTGCTTAAATTCCTTTGTTTTACGCCCTAATAGGTCATAAATAGTTAGGGATTCAAAAGGTATATTGACCGACTCTTCTACATTCTGAATGGAAAGGGGAGGGTTGACTTTGATGTCGAACGATTCTTGTAAGCAATTTTGTGGATCAGATACTTTGAATACTGTATTTTCAATCGGGTTTACCTTGATGTTTTTTGTTTTATCTCCATTCGACCACACATATTCTCCGGTCCAAGTGGCTGAAAGCTCTATTTTGTCGAAATAATTGATCGTTTGTGTGCTAGGAGCTTTGAGACTGAGGTCTTTAAAAACAGTGAATTGATCTAACACATTTCCTTCTTCGTTAATAAATTTAGCGTCCAATCTTTTGCCATCAATTTCAAAATAAAAAGACCCTGCTTGGCCCGCTAGACTATATTCCATCACAGGGTGCGGGGCACTGGCTCTTGCCGCTCCCGTCGCTCCGCCCACTCCATTGACCACATAAATAACTCCATTTTTATCTGTATTACTTGTCGAGAAGAGGTAGGGGCACGAGTTGGCAGATTTATCATAACGTCCAGTTGAGCTTTGGGGCCAATGGACGGATTTATTAAATTCCGACGATAGGCCATATTGGTTTTTCAGGGGCTTACTTCTTTCAAAGACATGGCTATGACCGGTGAGCACTAGGTCCACATTAAATTCATCAAATACTTTGGGTAAAATGGCTCTTAGGTTAATTAAATCAGGAACTACATCAGAATCGTAAGTTCCTTTGGTATAGGGAGGATAATGAAAAAATACGACCTTCCAAAGCTGCTTAGTGGACTTAAGGTCATTTTTTAGCCAGGTTAATTGGTCCGAAGGCCCATCGAAAATACGCTTATTGTCTTTTCCATATGCATAAGAATCGAGGCAAATAAAATGGGTATTGCCATAGTCAAAGGAATAATAAGCTTCAGACCCAGAGGCCAAACCCCCTAATTCTCCCTTAGTGGGTAGGGTGAAGTTTTGAAAATAGGCCATGTCGGGATGATCCTGGTTTTTAGGATATATGTCATAGTCATGGTTTCCAACGGTAGGGAATAGTGCTGATTGTTTCAGTAAAGGGCCATTTTGATATATTTGAAAGAAATTGGCCTGAAAATCATCATCCGAACCACCCCCATACACATTATCTCCCTGGGTCAAGAATAGGTTGGTATATTTATTGCCAATAAACTTCTTAAAGCCTTCGTAGACATTTTTTTGATTGGGTCCAGGATACATGTCGCCTATGGTCCAAACGCTGAATTTTTCTGGGGATCCAATGGCCGGAGCGGTTTTAAAGAAATAGGTTGAATCCCCTGCGAATTGGGTAGAGGTTAACCTGATTCGATAAAAGTATTTGTTGGACGCTGTTAGTGAGTCAATTAAAACTAAATGTTCGGTATTGGTTTGACTTGATTTCTTTATCCGATTGAACGTTTTGCCATCGCTGCTAACTTGGACTTCACTTATAATAGCTTGGTTGGTACGATATCGTATTTGGACTGATTTGTCTCCAAGCATTTGCAGATAGGGAGATCGAATGATTTGTTGGCCAAATACCTGAAATGAACCCAGAGCGAGGAGGATCAAACATAGGAACGAATGTGCCAACGGTTTTTTCAAAGTATATATATTTCTGAATATAGATTGTTAACTGCAAATCTATATAAATGGTTTTTTCCTACCTAAAAAAACGAATAATTTGATGCATTTTTTCTAGGAAAAATTAAGGGAATTTATGATATTTGTAACTATTGGAAAATCCAATTAAAATCTAGTTGAAGGATTTTATCTTGTTGGATTGTTCATAGAATCAAACCATTATTTATGTCATTAAATTCTAATATAATCCCAATCAACATCGAAGATGAAATGAGAGGGGCGTACATCGATTACTCGATGTCGGTTATTGTTTCTCGTGCTTTGCCGGATGTGCGTGATGGTCTAAAGCCAGTGCACCGTAGAGTACTTTATGGAATGGAGGAGTTGGGTGTTAATTACAATAAATCCTATAAAAAATCAGCTCGTATTGTCGGGGAAGTATTAGGAAAGTATCACCCACATGGTGATTCTTCTGTATATGACACCATGGTGCGTATGGCTCAGGATTGGTCTTTGCGATATCCTTTGGTGGATGGACAGGGTAACTTTGGGTCGGTTGACGGGGATTCTCCTGCAGCGATGCGTTATACGGAGGCTCGTTTAAAGCGAATTGCGGATGAGATGCTTTCGGATTTAAATAAGGAGACGGTCGATTTTCAACCGAATTTTGATGATAGTTTAGATGAGCCAACGGTCTTGCCTGCTAAGATTCCTAATTTACTTTTGAATGGAACATCGGGTATTGCGGTGGGTATGGCCACCAATATGGCACCCCATAATTTAACGGAAGTGGTGGAAGGTATTGCGGCTTATATAGATAACCGTGATATTACGATTCCGGAGTTGATGCAATATATTAAGGCTCCAGATTTTCCTACTGGCGGGACTATATATGGTGTTCAGGGGGTAAAAAATGCATTTGAAACGGGTAGGGGCCGAATTGTTGTGAGAGGAAATGCAACTTTTGACACATCAAAGACTGGTAAAGAGCAGATCATTGTATCTGAAATTCCTTACATGGTCAATAAGGCTAATTTAATTAAGCAGTGTGCTGACTTGGTGAATGACAAGCGTATTGATGGGATATCTGAGATTCGTGATGAATCAGATCGTCAGGGAATGCGCATTGTTTTTGATCTGAAGAGGGATGCGGTGGCCAATGTTGTTTTAAATAATTTATATAAATACTCGGCGCTTCAATCTTCCTTTAGTGTCAACAATGTAGCCTTAGTTAAAGGAAGGCCGATGATGTTAAATCTGAAGGATTTGATTCATCATTTTGTTGAGCATAGAAATGAGGTGATTATTCGCCGTACACAATATGATTTACGTGAAGCTAGGAAGCGTGCACACGTTTTAGAAGGCTTCATCATTGCATTAGACAATTTAGATGCGGTGATCAAGTTGATTCGTGAGTCTAAAGATCCTTCAGCGGCACAGGATGGTTTGATGTCAACATTCAATTTATCTGAAATTCAATCGAAGGCTATTCTTGAGATGCGTTTACAGCGCTTGACTGGAATGGAGCGTGAGAAAATCATGAATGAATTTGCTGAAATCATGAAATTAATTGATGATTTGGAAGATATTTTGGCAAAGCCAGAGCGTCAATTGCAAATTATTAAGGATGAATTGACCGACATAAAAACTCGTTATGGCGATGAGCGTAGGACGCAAATCAATATGACAGATGAAGAATTTTCGGTAGAAGATATGATTGCCGATGAAGAGATGTTGATCACGGTATCGGCTCAAGGATACATTAAGCGTACTGCGATCACGGAATATCGTTCGCAAACGAGAGGTGGAGTAGGTTCACGTGCGGTGGCGACGAAGGACGATGATTATACGGAACATTTGTTCTCGGCAACGATGCATAATTGGTTATTGTTTTTCACGGAGCGTGGAAAATGTTTCTGGTTACGGGTATATGCGGTGCCAGAAGGTTCAAAAGTTTCGAAGGGTAGACCGATTCAAAATATGATGAATATTGAGAATGGCGATTCCATAAGGGCTGTCATTAACGTTACATCCATTACAGATCCTGATTACATCGACAATAATTTCATTGTGATGTGTACACAAGATGGAACCATTAAGAAGACATCGCTGGAAGCTTATTCAAGACCACGTCAAAATGGAATTAATGCTATTACTATTCGCGAGGGAGACCGTTTATTAGATGTGGCCTTAACGAATGGCAATAATCAGATTGTCATCGCGACGAATACGGGTCGTTCGGTACGTTTTGAAGAAACTCGGGTTAGGCCTATGGGCCGTACGGCTGCGGGTGTTAAAGGGATTTGGATTGATTCGAAAAAACCAACCGAAAAGGTAATAGGGATGGTTTGTGTGTCTGATCCAGCGGTCCAACAATTATTAGTGGTATCTGAAAAAGGTTTTGGTAAGCGTTCAGACGTAGATGATTACCGATTGACCAATAGGGGAGGAAAGGGTGTGAAAGCGCTTAATATCACCGAAAAAACGGGTGCATTGGTAGCCATCAAAGAAGTGGATGATAATGATGATTTGATGATCATTACCAAAGCGGGCATTTTAATTCGTTCTTCGGTCGCTGAACTTCGTGTCATGGGTAGAAATACGCAAGGAGTGAAGTTGATCCGTCTGAAAAATGAGTCTGATGAAATTTCATCCGTAACTAAAATTGAAAAAGAACCTGAGCCAGAAGAGGTAGAGGTTTTAGAAGGTGAAGTGTTAACAGAAGGAGTGGAGGTCATTTCTGAAGGAGCTGAGTCGATAGAAGGAAATGCTGATGAGTCAACAGAAGAGAGCGAAGGCGAATCTACTGATGGTGATAAAGTAGATGATTTAACGGAAGAGTAAATTTTTATCGGCCCAAAATTTATTTTGGGCTATTTTTTTTTAATATAAACAAGAACAATGAAAAAATTAGTTTTAACCCTGTTTACTGTAGCTATGGCTGCAGGCTCGACTTTCGCCCAGGTGGATAAGGCTTTAGTTGAAGCGCAAAAGAAAGCCATTTTTGATGCTGTAAAAAAGACAGACGAAGCGGTAAAGAAAACTCCGACTAAACCAAAACCATGGTTAGAGAGGGCAGTAGCTTATTTGGATTTGGCGTCATTTCCGGATTCAACAGTAGCATTAAAGGATGCAGACGCTGTATTTAAGGCTTTAGAATATATTGCTGAGGCGGTTAAATTGGATACCAAAGATGGTAAAAAAGGTAGTACTGCCAAGGAAGCGGAGGTTTTATTGACCGGTCGTGAAAAGGCATATGGGGCCTTAATGAATATGGGGGTTATTAAATACCAAGGGAAGAATTATGCAGGTTCTTATAAATACATGAGTAAGGCAGCGGAAATTTCTCCTAATGATACTACTTCTGCGATGTACACAGGGGTTGTAGCCCAATTATGTCAAAAAGATGCGGAAGCAAAGATCGCTTATGAGCATTATTTGAAAATAGGCGGGAAAGATATGGCGATCATGTATGGCTTATCTCAAATTTACAAGGTAGCCAAAGAAGAAGATAAATCGTTAGCTATCATAGACCAAGCGATGGCTATTTATCCGAATAATAAGGATTTGAAGAATGAGAAATTCAACATGTTGATTTCTTATAATCGAATCGATCAAGCAATTACTCAGTTGAAAGCTACCTTAGACAAGGATCCTAAAGATGCGATGTCCTGGTTAAATTTAGGTTTATTGTTTGAAAATAAGGTTTCTGGGGTTAATGATGAAGCGCGTAAAATTCAAGAAAAAACGTTTAAGATAAATGATGCTAAGCGTAAAGTAGCGGCACAAAAAGACCAAGTGGACTTGTTTTCAGATGAATTAAAGCGTACTAAAGCTAAATTAAAAGCGACTCCTCCAGCCAAACAAGGTCCAATAAAAGCTCAGATTACTAAGTTGGAATCTACGTTAGTCGAATATAATACCGCTTTAAATGATATTAAGTCTGATTTATCTAAGGCTGAATCGGAAGTAGGGGATGTGGCTGCTAATAATGCCAAATTAGCCGAATTGAATGCTAAAATTGCTGATTATCGTAAAGATTTACCGATGTACTATACAAAGGCATTAGAGGCTGATGAGAATTACTATGATGCATTATACCAATTAGGTGCTTATTATTACAATGAAGGGGTAGAAATAAAGAAGAAAGTGGATAATATGGATATGGATACGTATAAAAAAGAGGGGAAGGCCGTTGAAGCTTCCGTTTCTGCTAAATACGAACAGGCATTGCCATATTTTGAGAAAGCATTTAAAAATAAAAAGGAAGATGATTTAAAAGAGGTTTTGAAGCAGATATATAAGTCTTTAAAGCTTGATGCTAAATTAGCTGAGTTAAATTAATAAGCTCATTTTTATGTTAATGATTAAGGCCGACATAATTGTCGGCCTTTTTTATTTGTCCGATCTAATATGTTTATACTTGTGCGTATGATTTCTTAGTGTGGCAATTAAACCAGTTAGAATCGGTGTATGGGAGTGAATTCAAATGTACTATTTAACATAATATAAATTATAAAACAAATATGATACAATTCGATGAGAGGGTATATTTGGTGTTGATTAGCTTTTTGTGAGGAATTTTAAGACGTTAGGATTGTTTAGAGAACTTGATAAATGTAGTTGATTGATTAGGTCTTAAAATATTGAGTTATTTTAATTGATGATTTTTTTAATACTAAGTAGCAATGGGAAATTTGACGGTAAATTCAGTCCAGCCATTTTGTTCGGATTGAACGGAAATGGATCCTAGGTGTAAGTTGACAATTCGCTCTACTAAAGAAAGTCCAATGCCATATCCTTTAGAAGCTGCTGTATTTTCAGCTCTGAAAAATGGTTGGAATATATAGGGAATATCTGCTTCTGGAATACCTTTACCCTCATTTTTTATTTTAATTTCAATCGTTTGTTCGACAATCTGAAGGCTTACATGCGCTTTTTTATTTGTACTAAATTTGCAGCCATTCTCAATCAGGTTCTTTAGCGCGGTAAGCACTAATTTTTCGTCTCCTTTAATCTGTAATAATTCCTCATTATCGGGCATGAATTGTGTGTCGATGATTACTTTATAAGCTGCATTTAATTTTTGAGTTAGGCTGCGGGACTCCCACATGATTTCATCTATCCTAAGGATTGAAAAACTTGCTTGGTAATCCGAAATACTTATTTTATTGAGTTCCAATAGGCTTTCAGTAATGGCAGCAAGGTCTTGTGTATCTTCTAATACTGAGGCGATTGTTTGCTTATAATCTTCAATTTTGCGTTCATTTAAAAGGCTAACTTCTAATTGGGATGAAATTTTTGTCAATGGGTTTTTCAACTCATGGGATACATTAGCAATGAATGTTTTTTGCAATTTGAATGCATTTTCAATTCGCTCTAATAAGCGATTAATGGTAGTCACCATCTTCCCTATTTCATCTTCAGAATCTGCTGTATTTAGCCTTTGTTCCAATCTTTTGGGAGATAATTGGTCTACCTGTTTAATTACTTCTGAAATAGGCTTAATAGCCCTTCCTGCAAAAAACCAACCTGATATCACGACGATAAATACAAAAAGTAAAAAAAGGGCGATTAATATATTTTTTAGGTCTTTCGCATTTTCTGTAGAGTATTGGTCCTCAGCACCCGCAAACACTACTATTTGACCTTCTGGAGTTACAAATACGGTACCTAGGACTTCTAATTCATTTAGTTCAAATCTAACTTCCTTCTTTTTGAATACTTCTTTGACTCGGTCAACGTCGATATGAAAATTAATCGTATCATTCGAACGGTAAATACGCTCATGACACGTATCATAGGCCATGATATTTTCTCTATATAAAATATCCCGATTGGCTCGATTGATGATACCTAGCAGTTTAGAATCTACTTGGTTTACATTGACTAATAATTCAGCTGCCGTATTGGCTTTTTGACGTAGCCTACTGTAAAATTTATCTTTATAGTTTTGTTGAGAAAAGACATAAATAACAAAATAAGACACGAATAAGATCGCCGAAACTAGATAAGTAAACTGATAAGTTAGTCGGGACCGTATCTGCATCTTTTATTCTTGTCGTAAAATATAACCCATGCCAAATTGAGTATGTATCAATTTACTTGAAAAGCCTTTGTCGACTTTTTTACGTAAATAATTAACATATACTTCGATCAAATTCGAACTATTTTCATCTTCAACCTCCCATATATTTTCTGCAATTTCAGCCTTAGAAATTACTTTTTCTTGATTTCTAAGGAAGTATTCTAAGAGCTGAAATTCCTTGGAGGTTAAATGAATCATTAATCCTGCCCGACTCACCAAAGAACTATTTAAATCCATTTCTAGATCAGCAAATTTTAAGACCTGAGCATCTAATATCGTTTGATTAGACCTTTTAATGAGCGCTTTTACTCGGGCTAATAATTCCTTAAAATCAAAGGGTTTAGGTAAATAATCATCCGCACCCGCTTCAAAACCATTCAATTTATCATCCGTCGTACTTAAGGCAGTAAGCATTAAAATGGGCGTTTGAATCCCCTGAGCACGCAATTCTCTACACAAATCTAATCCATTAATACCCGGTATAATAATGTCCGAAACAATGAGTTGGTAAGTGTGAGCCAGCGCTAATTGTTTGCCCATATGGCCATCATATGCAATCGAAACATCATAATTATTTTCTTCTAACCCTTGTTTTAAGGATTGAACTGTCTTTGGCTCATCTTCAATCAATAAGATTTTGATCATTTTAATATGGATACTAAATCTGCTGGTGAATAATTAATTGATTTTAACACTTTATTGTCCGATTTTCGAAACACCTTCCAAACCCCATTTTCTTCTTTGATCTCAGCCTCCGTTCCATCTTTATCTTGGTAAAATTTAACGGTATATTCAGCTTCTTCTAAACTTTGGCATGCCTTGGACATATTGGAACGCTGCACTTCATTAAATAAGTCTACAAACTTTTCGCCTAATCCAAATTCTAAGACTGCACCTGACAACACATATTGTAAATCACACAGGGCATCCGCAATTTCAACCAAGTCATTTGCCGCGATTGCTTCTTTTAATTCGTCTAATTCTTCGGCCAATAAACTTACCCTCAATCCACATCTTTCAGCGGAAGGAATAGTAGGTTCTGCTAATATAGGTGCTCCAAATGTCTGGTGAAATAAAGCTACTTGGTTTAATGAGTCTAATTTTTGCATAAAATAATTGTGTAGATGTTTTAAAATTAATCAATATTAAACCAAAGTCAAAAAATACCCCTAAGGCATAATTTACCTAAAACATAAGTATGGATCTACCAAATAAAGGCAATACATAAATGAAGTATGAGCCATTTGTCAACATAATACCTACTTATCCACAATTTACTGTGGATAAGTGAGGTAAAACTTGTGGATAAGATGTCATTTCCGACTTGTGGTTTATTCTTGAAATACAATTGTGCACAAATGTGGATATCTTGTGGATAAGTGAAACCAAATTGGTCGTAAAATCAATTCAAATTCTGATTATTAGAATTAACTATAAATTTTACTCTTGAAATAAATAATTTTCTAATCAGAGGGTTTACTTTCTGTAAATGTGCCATCGGAATAAAATATAATGACACGCTCAATTTTCTTTTGATGAGACTTGACTGAAGTTGGTGTTAGTTCCGAAACGGAATCATTACTAGTTGGCAATGAACCTAAATTAACCTCCTTAGTCGATCGCCTGAGATTTGATCGTACAATAGTAGACTCCGGTAAATTATTTTTAATGGATTCTGAGGCGGTATCATTTGGAGCATCAAATAAATTAGTCAATGGTAAAATTTCTTGACCCGAGGGAGTGGTGGGTAATTTAGCGGCCGAAACTAATAAAGTACGATCTTCAAATAATAAGTCTTCCGCACTAACCTCTGGGAAAGCTGTCAATATTTTTTGTACAACGTCTAAGCTTGGTTTATTTCTACCTGATAATATATGCGATATACTACTCCGAGGAATTCCTAATACATCCGCAAACTGAGAAGAACTCATTTGCTTTTTTTTAATTAACAATTCGATTTTATCGCTTAGATTCATGAGATATACTTTTGTAATTGACAGGTAACAAAAGTAAATTATAAGTCAATAAAATGCAACAAAAAATCAAGATATATTTTGTTTACAAAAGTGATATGCAATCGTGGTGAATTGTAATTTGTTTACTTTTGTATAATCCGCCAACAGCCTTCTTGAAATCTTTTTTAGACATACCTAATTGATCGTAAATTAGTTCGGCTGGGCTTTTGTCATGTAGCATAAGCACTCCATTGTTTTCTTTTAATGCTTCTAAAAGACGAGTGATTTGATTGTCAACTCGTACATGACCCATAGGTTCTAATCTTAAATCCAATTTACTGTCGGGCCTGATGTTAGATATGTAAACAGAGGTCAATTCGCCCATGTTTAATTTTGTAAACACTTGATTTTTGAACAGCAAACCAATTACACAATTGTTAACTAAACATTTGATACCTAGATCTGTGTACTCAAATGGAATCACTTCTATTTTGTCGCCAATTGTAAACATGCTTTCTGCGTCAACGATTGGTAGAAATTTTTCCACACGAGCAGAAGCTACAATGCGATCCGTTTGTGCATCAAGGTAAATGTAGACTAAATAGGATCGGCCAACGGTCATTTTCTGAAATTGCTGGCTAAAAGGCACAAATAAGTGTTTAGCTAATCCCCATTCTAAAAAAACGCCTAAAGGAGTGACTGAATGCACTTCTAAATAAGCAAATTGGTTGATTGTCGCAAATGGCTTTAGCGTAGTAGCAATGATCCGATCCTCAGAATCTCGATAGATAAATACCTCTAAAATATCATCTATTTGGTATGTTTCGGGTACATACTGCAGCGGAAGCAGTATTTCGTCTTCGTAACCATCCAGGTAAAGCCCGAAAGGAACTTCTTTAATTATACGCAGGCGATTGTATTCGCCAATTTTCAATTCATTTTCCATAAAAAAACCCGGCTTATAAGACCGGGTGTAAAGGTAATCATTGATTTTGGATTAGACTACGACATTGTTTTCACGCAATGCTTGATTCAAAGATGTTTTCAAATCTGTACTTTCTTTTCTTTTGCCTATAATTAATGCGCAAGGAACCCCGTATGTACCCGATGGGAATGTTTTTTGAATACTACCTGGAATAACCACTGAGTTTTCAGGTACAAATCCAATGTACTCAATGGGTTCCGGACCGGAAACATCGATGATTTTTGATGAGCCCGTAATGGTTACCCCAGCACCTAAAACTGCTTTTTTACCTATATGCGCTCCTTCAACTACAATGCAACGAGATCCAATAAATGCACCATCTTCAATAATAACAGGGGATGCTTGAGGCGGTTCTAAAACACCACCTATTCCTACACCACCACTTAAATGAACATTTTTACCTATTTGAGCACAACTTCCAACGGTTGCCCAAGTATCCACCATGGTTCCTTCGTCCACAAATGCACCAATATTGACATATGATGGCATCAAAATAGTGCCTTTAGCTAAATATGCGCCATAACGAGCGACAGCTGGAGGAACAATTCTAACACCTAATTCCTTATAGTTCGACTTTAAACGCATTTTATCATGGTATTCAAATATGCCAACTTCACTTACTTCCATCTGCCGAATAGGGAAATACATGACAATTGCCTTTTTTACCCATTCATTTACTTGCCAAGTTCCATCTTCCTTAGGTGCAGCAGTTCTAAGCTGACCCTTATCCACCAACTCCACCACTTCTTCAATGGCTTTAACCGTTTCAGCGCTTTTTCTCAACTCAGGATTGTCCCAAGCTTCTAAAATAATTTTTTCTAACGTATTCATATAAATCTTATGCAATTATTGAAAGACAAAGAACGTGTAAAATGATGAAATTCTCAATGGATTCAGAAAATAAAAGATCGCTCAAAAAGCCTTTGTGTTGATTTTGATGCCAAAATCAAGATTGAATTTAGCTTAAACTTTAATGTACCAACTAATTGATTTTCAATAACTTATGTAAACAAACGAAATATAATTCTGTGATTAAGGAGCCTTGAATTTAGCTAAATTGACAAGTGACATTCTGTCACTCCCCTACCCCATCTGATGATTGAAGTATTTTGTTATACAAATATAGCAAAATTGTTTGAATAAAAAACGTATCCATGATTTATTTTCTATAAATACATTAATTAGCATTTTAGATAAATAATAATAATACGATTTACATTTGTAAGAATCTTATTTTAAAACGTTTAAATAGCCATAATTGCATTTTAAAAACTTGTAATAGTTATATTTATTTTATAATTTTGATTTTTAATAATGAAATCAAATTATTTATTCAATGAAAAAAATTAAAGTAGCTATTAATGGTTTTGGTCGCATAGGTCGGCTTACTTTTCGCAGATTGCTTGAAAAGGAAAATGTGGAGATTGTTGCTATCAATGATTTAACTGATAATGCAACTTTAGCGCATTTACTGAAATACGATTCAGTTCATGGTCGTTTCAATGGTACTGTTAGTTCTGATGCGGATAGCATTACTGTTAATGGGAAAGCTATTAAGTCTTTTGCAGAGCGTGATCCCAAATTATTACCTTGGGCTTCTTTAGGTGTAGATGTGGTTTTAGAATCTACAGGTAGGTTTATTGATCAAGATGGTGCTGGTCAGCATTTAACTGCTGGTGCGCGTAAAGTGATTATCTCTGCTCCTGCTAAAGGTGATATTCCTACTGTTGTTTTAGGTGTGAATGATGAAACCTTAACAGATGAGATGACAATAATTTCAAATGCTTCATGTACGACCAACTGTTTAGCCCCGATGGCTAAGGTTTTAGATGATACTTTTGGCATTGAAAAAGGATTCATGACCACTGTTCATGCTTACACAGCTGATCAGAATTTGCAAGATGCTCCTCACTCAGATTTACGCCGTTCTCGCGCAGCTGCTTATTCCATTATACCTACTTCGACCGGAGCTGCTAAGGCTGTGGGTTTAGTTTTACCTCATTTAAAAGGCAAATTAGATGGTAATGCGATGCGTGTACCTACTCCAGATGGTTCAGTTACAGATTTTACTGCTTTATTAAAGCGTGATGCGACTGTTGCTGAAATTAATGCGGCTTTAAAAGCGGCAGCGGATGGCCCAATGAAAGGTATATTAGAATATACGACGGATGAGATTGTTTCAATCGATATTATTGGAAATCCACATTCTTGTATTTTGGATTCTAATCTTACAACTGCTATGGGTAATTTAGTTAAAGTTGTTGGTTGGTATGATAATGAATTTGGATATTCTTCTCGCGCTGCAGATTTAATTGCTCGTGTAGGGTAAGAAATCAAATAATGATATAATTGAGAGGCCTAAGAAATTAGGCCTCTTTTTTATTTATAGCTCGTAGGTAATTGATCGGAAATCCCTTTTCGTAGAAAATTTTCTCAAACCTTGTTTTGATTCCAAAATGATCCTTATTCCATGTTGATTCATATAAGTCATTTGTGCTAGCGGTGATTTCAAATTTATTCGCTGGTAAACTATCCATGGAATAATCAAAAAATGGAGCGGAATCTGTTTTGAGATGGAGAATTCCATTAGGCTTTAATACCTTCTTATATTTGTTTAAAAAATTGGGATGCGTTAATCTTTTTTTCTCGTCTCGATCTTTGCCTCTAGGATCTGGGAAAGTAAGCCAAATTTCATCTACTTCATTTTCTTCAAAAAAATCATCGATGAATTGCATCATGATTCTTAAATATGCCACATTATGAAGGTTCTCACGTTGGGCTACCACCCCGGCTGCTGCTAGACGATCCCCCTTGATGTCAACACCAATAAAATTCTTATCAGTAAATATTTTAGCTAATCCATTGGTATATTCACCTCTTCCACAACCTAATTCCAATACAATGGAATTTTCATTTAAAAATTGCTTCGAATTCCATTGTCCTTTTTGTTGGCCAAAATGAGGTTTTGTATGCTGAATGACATTATTTAATGTCTCTGCCCACTCATATTTTATATGCTTATTTCTACCCACTAAATTATTTCGTCAATTTCTGCGATTAAATAGGTACTTCCTGTAATCAAAATTAAATCATCTTGATTCATTTTATTTTTGGCAAATCCTATGGCTTCATTCACGTCCTCGATAACTGTTCCCATTAATCCATTTTTTTGAGCAATTGATAATAAATTGGAAGCTTTTAGCGATCTAGGATTATGTGATTCACAAAAGATATAATGTGCATCTTGGGGCAATATTTGTAAAACTAAATCTAGGTCTTTATCGGCCACCATGCCTAATATGA